>JANPCT010000724.1:0-6008 GCA_031431095.1 Acidobacteriota bacterium
AAAAAGGCCGGTCGCCCGAAGGCGGCCGGCCCGCAGACCAATCCCAGGGTCTGCTCGACGTTAGCGAATCACGACCTGGAAGTTGCCCTTGTTGTCGGCAAACCCGTCGTCGTTGATCCCCAGGAAGAGGACGCCCGCGGCGGGCGCGACGATCGAGCTCTGGGCGCCGACGCCGAACGGGGTGCCGTTCGGGCCGATCCTGCCGATGAGCGCGCCAGCCGGCGCGCGGAGCTTTGCCCCCGAGGCCATGCGGCCGCTCTTGGCGCCGTTGGCGTCGGCGATGTCGTTCACGTCATCGCTCAACTGCACCTGGCCGGAGGTCGTCAGGTTGATCGTCTGGCCCTTGCGGACCGTGACGCCGGTTGACGTCCAGGGCTGGTTCGCCTGGATGGTCACCGCGCCGGCAACCGCGGGAGTGGCGGCGCTCGCCGTGCCCGAGGTGGCGACGGCGTTCTCGGGACGCGACATCACGATGCGCGCGACCTCGGTCGAGGCCAGCACGCGCTCGCCGTTGCTGGTACGAATCGTCAGCCGCAGCGGGCTCGTGCCGCCGATGTCATACAGCGAGCCATCGATGGTCTGGCCGTTGCGCAGAACGATCTGCGACGTGCCGGTGAACTTCGCCCAGTCGGCGTCGCTCATCGTGCCGCCGCTGAAATCGATCACCGCGACGTCGTTCTGGGCGATCTGGCGTTCGTTGCCGCTCACCCGCACCGTGTAACCGACGCCACCGAGGTCGACGAGCTGGCCGCTCACCTTCTCGCCGGAGCGCAGCGTCAACGTTGCGCTGTCCTGAGCGTACGCGGCGCCGGTAAAGAGGGCCGCGACGCAGAACGCGCTGAGAACCGTCCGTTTCAACATGTTGTCCTTCTCCATATAGCCAAGTCTATTGACGAGCTATGCCTAATCTATTGACGAGCTTCCGATAACGTTCACCCTGGAGTGTGCAAAGGGTGGGCCACAGGACGCCCTATATAATTCGTAGGGTGCGTTCCGTGATTCTCGACAACGGGCTGAAAGTGCTCATTCAGGAGCTACACACGGCTCCCCTTGTGTCGGTCTGGTGTTGGTATCGCGTGGGGTCTGGCGACGAACTGCCGGGCCGTACCGGGGTGTCGCACTGGGTCGAGCACATGAATTTCAAGGGAACCGAAAACATTTCTCGCGATGAGATGAAGGGAATCGTCGAGCGGTTTGGCGGTACCTGGAACGGCTACACCTGGATCGACCAGACCACGTATCTCGAGACGGCGGGCACGGACGCGCTCGACACGCTTCTCTTCATCGAAGCTGAGCGCATGGCGCGCGGCCTCTACGAGCCTGCCGAGTGCGAGTCGGAGCGGACGGTCATTATTTCCGAACTGCATGGCGGGGAGAACGACCCCGACCAGCTCCTCGACACCGAGGTCACCGCGTCGGCCTTCCGCGCGCACGCCTACGGGCATCCCACGATCGGCTGGATCGACGATCTGCGGACGATGAGCCGGGACGATCTGTACGGGCACTACCGCACGCACTACGTTCCCGCCAATGCCACGCTGGTCGTGGCGGGCGACGTCGATACCGACCACGTGCTGCGCCTGACCGAGAAGCATTTCGGCGGGATCACCGGAGCTGCCCCGCAGCAGACGCGCCCCGCGGAGCCGCTGCAGATCGGCGAACGGCGCGTCGTCCTCGAACGAGAGGGGACCACGGCGTATCTGAAGTTCGCCTGGCATGCGCCTGCGGCAACCGATGCGGACTTCTTTCCGATGCTGGTCCTGGACGCCGCGTTGACGGGAGCGAAGGGCGTCAATCTGTGGTCGAGTTTCCGCGGTTTACCGCCGCAGCGCCGGGCGCGGCTCTATACCGCGCTGGTCGAGCGGGGCCTGGCCTCGACCGTCGCCGGTGCGCTGCTGCCCACGCGCGAGCCGTTCCTCTACAGCGTGTCGTTGACCGCGATGGAAGGGATCGCCCTGGCGGCGCTGGAGGAGGCCGCCACGCTGGAGATCGAGCGCGTTCGCACGGAGGGGTTGACTGAAGACGAAGTCGCGCGGGCGAAGCGTCAGTTGCGCGCCCGCCTGGTGTTCGAGACCGACAGCGTCACCAACATCGCGCACCAGCTTGGATATTTCGAGACCGTGACCGGCCCCGGCTACTTCGCGGAGCTGGGCTCTCGCGTGCTCGCCGTCACCGCGGCGCAGGTAGCCGACGTCGCGGCTCGCCGTCTGTCCAGCGAGCGCAGGACGGTCGGCTGGTTTCGTCCGCTGGCGCACAAGGCATGACCGGGGCGACGAGCGGCCTGTCCGCGGTGCGCCACGTCCTTTCCAACGGTGCCGTGGCGATCGTGCAGGAGACGGCGTTTTCTCCGGCGGTCACGCTCTCGATGGCCTTTCGCGCCGGGAGCCTCAACGAGCCCGACGAACTGCCCGGCCTCGCCTTCTTTCTCTCGCGTGTGATCGACCGCGGCACCACCTCGCGATCCGCGGATGCGGTTGCCGAAGCGCTCGACGATCGAGGCGTCGCGTTGCGGACGGCCACCAACCGCCACGTCGTCACGCTGTCGTGCACGTGCCTGTCGGAGGATTTTGCTGACGTGCTCGGCGTCGTGGCGGATGTGGCGCGCAATCCGGTCTTCCCCGAGGAGGAGATCGAGAAGCGGCGTCACGAAGTCGTCACCGCGATCCGCCAGGATCTTGACAATCCCGGCGTTCGCGCGGCCGAGGCGCTGCAGGCGCTGTTGTACCCGCCGCCGCATCCGTACGGCCGCCCGGCGAAGGGCGGCATCGAGAGCGTTGAACATTTCCAGCGCGCGCAGCTGGCCGGCTACCACGCCGCGCGATTTGTTCCGGCGGATCTATTCGTGGTGATCGTCGGCGACGTCCGCGCCGCTGACGCCTTCGCGCAGGTCGAGGCCGCGTTCGCGGGATGGTCGGCCGCCGGAGCGCCGCAGCGTGACGTGCCGCCCGTCGTGCGTGCCCCGGGGCGCCAGCACGCGATGATCGAGATGCCCGAGAAGTCACAGTCCGACATCGCCTATGGGTTCACCAGCATCAGCCGCCTCGACCCCGCCTACTGTCATCACTGGGTGATGAACAACATTCTGGGGCAGTTCGGCCTCGGCGGGCGGCTTGCCGACAACATCCGCGAGCGCCAGGGCATGGCGTATTACGCGTTCAGCTCCTTCGACCCGAGCCTGGGACCCGGACCGCTGGTGATTCGGGCCGGCGTGGACCCCGCGAACGTCGGCCGCGCGCTGGAGGCCATCGACACAGAAGTCGGCGCCCTCGGGCGCGACGGCGCGACCGAGCGCGAGTTGACGGAGACGCGCCAATTCCTGATCGGGTCCATTCCCCGCATGCTCGAGACCAACCAGAGCATTGCGACGTTCCTCCAGACCGCCGAGTTCTTCGGCCTTGGCCTCGACTACGACCGGCGGCTTCCGGCGCTGCTGCAGGCGGTCACGCTCGAGGAGGTCAATGCCGCCGCCGCCAGCGTGCTCGATCCGGCGCGCGCCAGCGTCGCGATCGCCGGCCCCGCGGCCGCCGTCAGCCCGGTGGCATAGGCACGGCATCCGCGTGACCAGGGCTGTTTTCTTCGACGTCGACTTCACCTTGATCCATCCGGGCCCGACGTTCCAGGGGCACGGATATGCGGAGGCCTGCGCGCGGCACGGCGTCACGGCGGAGGTGTCGCTGTTCGACCGCGCCGTTGCCGCGGCGTCGGCGAGCCTGCACGCCGAAGGCGGACCCTACGATCCGGAAGTGTTCATCGGTTACACCCGCCGCATCATCGAAGGCATGGGCGGCCGCGGCCCCGGGGCAGACGCGGCGGCGCGCGACCTCTATGCGGCCTGGTCGGCGTGCCACCATTTCACGCTCTACGAAGAGGTGCCGGAAGTCCTGCACGCGCTGCACGCGGAGGGCTTCATCATCGGCCTCATCTCCAATACACAGCGATCGCTGAAGACCTTCGCAGAGCACTTCGCCCTCGAGGGACTGTTCTCCGTCGCCATCTCCTCGTCCGACCACGGCTTCATGAAGCCGCACCCCTCGATTTTCGAGGAGGCGCTGCGCCGCGCCGCCGTCACCGCACAGGAGTCGGTGATGGTGGGGGACAGCGTGCCGCACGATATCGACGGCGCCCTCCGCCTCGGCATGCGCGGCATTCTCGTCCAGCGTTCCGGCCTGTCAACCGGGCAGCCTCCGGAGGTGCCGGTCATCCAGTCACTCCGCGAACTGCGGCAGCTCCTGTGATCATCCGCGCGGTCGCCACCATCGACGAATGCCGCCAGGTAGCGGCGCTCGAGCGGGACGTCTGGGGCTACACCGACGCGGAAGACGTCGTCCCTCCTCCGGTTCTGATCGTCTCGGTGAAGCGCGGCGGCATTCTGCTGGGCGCGTTCGACGCGGCCGGCGCGATCAAGGGGTTCGTCTATTCGATACCGGCCGTGAAGGACGGGCAACTGACGCAGTGGTCGCACATGCTCGGCGTCACGCAGGACGCGCGCGACGCGGGCCTTGGCCTCCGCCTCAAGCTGGCGCAGCGCGACGCCGCGCTCGCGATGGGCGTCGAGTTGATCGAGTGGACCTACGATCCGCTGCAGGCGCTGAACGCGCACCTGAATTTTGCCAGGCTGGGCGTCGTGGTCGAGCAATACGAGGAGAACATCTACGGCGCCTCGAGCAGTCCGCTGCACAGCGGATCGCCGACCGATCGCTTCGTGGCCGAGTGGAGACTGCGCGCGCCTCACGTCGAGCGCCGCATTGCCGGCGCCGGCTTCGGCCTCATCCGCGATACCTCGGTGACCTCCGCCCCGCTCGTCAACCCCTCGCGTCAGGCCGGCACGTGGCTCGCTCCCGGCGCCAGCGATCTCGCGCTGGAGACCAAGCGCGTGCTCGTCGAAATTCCCGTCGGCATTGCGGCAATGCAACTGTCGGATCCCGCACTGGCGCTCGAGTGGCGCCTCGCCACGCGCGCGATTTTCGAGCACTACCTCACGCGGGGCTATCGGGCCGTGGATTTCTTCCTGTCGCGCCCAGCGGGCCGAGGGCACTATTTGCTGGCGAAGGGGGACGGGTAGGGCCTGTTGTCAGCCTGGCGGCCAGGTCAGGCTGCGGCCCGCAAGCACGTGCAGGTGAATGTGGAACACCGTCTGTCCGCTGCCGGCATTGGTGTTGAACACGGCGCGGAAGCCGCGTTCCGCGTAGCCCCGCTCGGCCGCCAGCGCCGAGGCGCGGCGCAGCATCGCGCCCGCCAGGGCATCGTCCGCCGGCGTCAAGGCGTTGAGCGTCGGGATGTGCCGTTTCGGAATCACCAGCGCGTGCAATGGCGCCTGGGGATTGATGTCGTCGAGCACGAACATGTCCTCGTCCTCGTAGACGAAGGTCGCGGCGATCTCTTTTCGCGCCATCCTGCAGAACAGACACGCCGGGGATTCACGGCTCATGATGAGTTCACCCTCGAGGCTGACGCGTGAAAACCAGCGTGCGCGTGATCGCCTGCAGGTCATGGCGGACGTGACTGAGTGTCCAGCCGTGCGGCGCGGCGATGGCGGCGACGCGGTCGTCCTGATCGTACCCGACTTCCACGATCAGGCGTCCTTCCGGGTGGATCCGGGCAGCCGCCTGGGGGAGCAGGCGTGCAAAGATCTGCAGGCCGTCGCTTCCGCCAAAGAGCGCGACGTGCGGCTCGTGCCTGCCGACTTCGGGAATGAGCCCGGCCTCGTCGCCCGACGCGACATACGGCGGATTCGACACGATGAGGTCGGCGGTCTCTGTGACGGGTTCAAGCAGGTCGCCGGCGCGGAAGTCGATAGCCTGCGCGCCATTTGCCGCGGCATTCCGTCGCGCCACGGCCAGCGCCGCCTCGGAAATATCGGTGGCGATCACCAGCGCGGAGTCGAACTCGAGCGCCAGCGCGACGGCGAGGCAACCGCTGCCGGTCCCCACGTCGACAATGATGCGTGGACGGCGGCCGCCCGCTGGAAACAGCTCGAGCGCCGCCTCGACGATCAACTCCGTTTCGGG
>JANPCT010000725.1:0-1913 GCA_031431095.1 Acidobacteriota bacterium
GTGCACGTTCTCGCCAGCCGCCGCGGTCTCGCCGGGTTTCCGGCCCGCGTCGGCATGCGCGGCCGCCACGCCGCGGAGCTGACCCATCAGTTGCGCGGCGCTATCCGTGGTCTGCTCGAGCAGCACGCTCGCGACTCGCGCGGATTACGCCAGCGGCTCGAGCAGCGGGACCCGGCGCGACGGCTGGCCGCGATGCACGCGCGGCTCACCGGGGCCGACGGCCGGTTGAACGGGGCAGTCCAGAAGACCCGGCATCGCGCCGATACGCGCTTCCGCGTTCTGGCGGGACGACTCGAGAATCTCAGCCCGCTCGCGGTGCTGGGGCGCGGCTATGCTGTCTGCTGGACGTCGGACAAATCCGCGATCGTGCGCAGTGCCGCGAGCGTCGTGCCCGGCGATCGCGTGCAGGTGACGCTCGCGAACGGCGAAATCGCCTGCCGCGTCGAGTCGAATGACGAGGGACGGCGCGGTCCCGAAGACCGCTGATTCGCCGAGGTGACAAACAGCCATGGATCCCACCATCAAGGACTTCGAATCCGCCATCGCGGAGCTCGAATCGATCGTGAAGACGCTCGAGGACGGTGACCTCGCGCTCGAGAAGTCGCTGGCCCTGTTCGAGCGCGGCGTGCAGTTGTCGCGCTTCTGCCATTCGAAACTCGAGGAAGCGGAGCGCCGCGTCGAGATTCTCAACGAGCGCGGGGAGATCAAGGCCGCACCGGCCTCGCTGTCGGCCGACGCCGACGATCGCGCCAGGTGACTGATCTCCGCGCCTGGCTCGAGGCACGCCGTGGAGAGGTGGACGCCGCGCTGGAACGCTATCTCCCCGCACCGCCGGCATGCCCGCCGCGCGTCGCCGCGGCGATGCGCTACAGCCTCCTGGGTGGCGGCAAGCGGCTTCGCCCCGTGCTCGCCCTCGCCTCGGCCGAGGCGGTCGCCCTCGTCAACGCCGCGGACACGGAGCGCGCGCGAGCCCTGGCGCTGCCGGTCGCGTGCGCGCTCGAATTCATTCATACCTACTCGCTGGTCCACGACGACCTTCCGGCGATGGACGACGACACGATGCGGCGCGGACGGCCGACGAGTCACGTGGTCTTCGGCGAGGGTCTCGCGATCCTGGCGGGCGACGGCCTGCTCACCGAAGCGTTTGCGCTGATGGCGCGTGAGATCGGCGATGCTGCGGACCCCATCGTGGCGCGGCGCACGCTGCGCGCCATCCGCATCGTCGGCGACGCGGCGGGCCCCTGCGGGATGGTGGGCGGACAGGCCATCGACCTCGAGGCGGCGGGTTCGGGGGCGGCCTTCGACGCCGAGGGCCTGCGGGCGATGCACGCGAGGAAGACCGGCGCGTTGATTCGCGCCGCGGCCGCCGCGGGGGCCGTCATGGCCGGCGCCGGTGATGCACACTTCGCGGCGATCGAGAGATACGCGGGGGAACTCGGCCTCGCCTTCCAGATCGTCGACGACATCCTCGATGTCGAGGGCGCGACGCAGGATCTCGGGAAGTCTGTCGGCAAGGACGCGGCGGCCGGCAAGCCGACGTATCCGGCACTCTACGGCCTGGACGCATCGCGGGACATGGCGAACGCCTGCATCGACTGCGCGCTCGCCGCGCTGACGGAGCCCGCCGGCGCAGGTCTGCCTGCGCTGGGCGGCCAGTTGCCTGCGATCGCGCGCTGGGTCACCGCGCGAACCAACTAGTGGTCGCGGGCGTCGAGTTGCCGGTACGATGCAGCATTGCCCCGCCCTGGGGGCGGGTCGCGGCAGGCCGCCGCCGCGCCGGACAACAGGAGCAGTGAAGAAAGAAACCTCTCGTCTTGATGCGGCGCTCGTTGCCAGCGGCCTCGCCGTATCGCGGGAGCGCGCGCGCGGACTGATCCTGGCCGGACGCGTACGCGTGAACGGCGAGATGATCG
>JANPCT010000726.1:0-1605 GCA_031431095.1 Acidobacteriota bacterium
GTGCCGGGCCAGACGTTCGAGGTCCGCACGCAGTTCACGAACCGCAGCCCGATCGACGTAAGGGGTGTCCTGGTCACACTGGAGGCCAAGGGGAACTGGGCCCTGCGCGGGGGCGGCCCGGCCGCCGACGCCCGCAACAACCAGCCGGTCGCCGGCACGTTCACGCTCACGGTGCCGCAGAACGCGCCATTCACGCGTCCCTATTTCACCCGGGCGTCGATCCAGGATGCGCGGTACACGGTCATCGACGACACGCAGCTCCATCGGCCCGCCGCGGAGGCACCTGTCGTCGCTGTGGCCACATACGTCGTCGAGGGTGAGGCCGTCGAACTGCGGCAATCCGTGACGCGACTCGAGCCGAATCTGCCGTATGGGTATGACACGCGGGTCCTCGCCATCGTCCCCGCGATCGCCGTGACGCTCAGTCCGTCGCAGGCGGTGGTGCCGCTCGGGGCCGGGGACAAGAAGCTGCGGGTGAGGACGGAACTCACCAGCAACGTGGACGGTCCGTCCGAGGGCGGCGTGAGGATCGCGGTCCCTGCCGGCTGGACGGTGGATCCGGCCTCGCAGCCGTTCCAGTTCTCGCACGCGGGCGAGCGCGCGTTCCAGGCGTTCACGGTGACGATCCCCGCGCTGGAGAGCCGCGAGTACCGCATCGATGCCGTGGCGTCGTCACGCGGCCGTGACTATCGCGAAGGGTACGACGTCATCCAGCACCGCGATCTGGAGACGCGCTTCCTGTATCGCGCCGCCGCCGCCGGCGTGCGGGGCATCGACGTGACGATCGCGCCCGGCTTGAAGGTGGGTTATGTCATGGGCGTGGGGGATGACGTCCCGTCCGGTCTGGCGCAGCTCGGCGCCGACGTGCAGCTGCTCGGCGCGCAGGACCTGGCAGCGTCCGACCTGGAGCGGTTCGACGCCATCGTGACCGGCACGCGCGCCTATGCGGTGCGGGACGATCTCCGGACCTACAATCGCCGGCTGCTCGACTACGCGAAGAACGGCGGCAACCTGATCGTTCTCTACAACTCGCAGGAGTTCGTGCCGAACCAGCACGCCCCGTTTCCCGCGGAGCTTCCCCGCAATCCCGAGGAAGTCTCTGAAGAGGATTCGCCGGTCGAGATCCTGGCGCCGGCGGACCCGGTCTTCAACACACCGAACAAGATCACCGCCGCTGACTTCGATCGCTGGGTCGAGCAGCGTGGATCGAAGTTCTGGTCCACTTGGGACGCCGCGTACTCGCCGATGATCGCCACGCACGACCGCGGCCAGGCGCCGCAGAAGGGAGGATGGCTGCATGCCAGATACGGCAAGGGGCACTACACGTATTTTGCGTACGCGTTGCATCGCCAGCTGCCGTATGGGGTGCCCGGGCCGTACCGGTTGCTCGCCAATCTACTGTCGTTGAATCAGCCACGCGCCTCACGGTTCCGGTAGCGATCCTGTCCTGCACGGCAAAGCCTCGCAGGGTCATCGCGGATCTCAGTCTCATGAGGCCCCTCTCCGCGACTCTCGATGGGGCGCTTCTCTACCAACGTAGTGCCCGCCAGCTCCGCAGCCTCTGGATTTCGGTCACGGAGTCTCGCCCCAGGATCACCCGACACG
>JANPCT010000727.1:0-5804 GCA_031431095.1 Acidobacteriota bacterium
CGATCGATCCCCTGCCCGGCGGCAGCAGCGTATCCGCAGTCGGCGGCCCTGGTGCGGTAACACGCGCGATGGCGGAAGCGGCGCGAGAGGCAGGCGCCGAGATCCGCACCGGCGCCGACGTGGTGCGGATCCTGGTAAGAGACGGCGTCGTGACGGGCGTCGTGCTCGCCGACGGCAGTGAGATCGCGGCCGGCGCTGTCGTGTCAGGCGCCGATCCACGGCACACCTTCCTGCGCCTGATCGATCCTGTGGAGCTCGAGCCGGAATTCAGAACACGGATCAGGAACTACCGGACGCCCGGCACCGTGGCCAAGGTCAACTTCGCGCTGCGTGCACTGCCCGCGTTTAAAGGGCTCGCGGGTGACGCGGCTGCTTCGCTGCAGGGGCGCGTTCTCGTGGCCCCGGGAATCGACTACCTGGAGCGGGCGTTCGATGCGTCGAAATACGGCGACACATCGCCTGCGCCCTATCTCGACGTCGCATTCCCATCGCTTCTCGATCCATCAATGGCGCCGTCCGGGCGGCAGGTCATGTCGGTCCACATGCAATACGCGCCGTTTGCCCTGCGCAACGGCTCGTGGCAGGGACGCGAGGACACACTCGCTGCCCTGGTGCTGCGCACGCTCGAAGCCTATGCCCCTGGCATCACCAGCCTCGTCGAACATCAACAGGTCATCACACCTCTCGACCTGCAACAGGTCTACGGCCTGACCGGCGGCCACATCCATCATGGCGAGCTGGCGCTCGATCAGCTCTTCACGATGCGTCCGACGCTTGGCTGGGCCGACTACCGCACACCGGTTGAAGGGCTGTATCTCTGCGGATCCGGGACGCATCCCGGGAATGGACTCACCGGAGCGTCCGGGCAGAATGCAGCCAGGGAGATCCTCAAGGGTGCCCGCAGGAATCAACCCGCTGGACACCAGTAGCACGCGCGGACGCCCGGTGGCGGACCTGCGCGCCGAAGAGTTCACGCTGACCGTTGACGGCCAAACGCGGCAAGCTCGCCGTCGCCGGCGGGCGCCAGCAGGACCTGGTCGGCCAATGGCGTAAGTACGTAGAAAAGTAGTCAGTTGCAGCCCGGCGGCCGGCGCGGTTTTTACCATCTGTCGGGAGTCCCGGTCTAAGGGCATATGACATCGCTGGCACGTTGCGTCGCTACCATCCTCGCAGCCGTCACTCTCACCGCGGGAAGCTCCGGCTCCGCGGTGCCGTCGAAACCAGACGACAAGACGATCCTGCACGTGCTGAATCGGATCGGCTACGGCGCCCGGCCGGGGGACGTGGCACGCGTCCGCCAGACAGGCCTCGAAGCGTATATCGATCAGCAGTTGCGGCCCGAACGGATCAGTAATCTCGCCATGGAATCGCGTCTCGCCGGGTTGCCCAGCCTGTCGATGAGCGCAAGAGAGATCGCGGAGGAGTACTTCATTCCTGCCAACCAGGCGCGGGTGCAGGCGAAGCGCGCCGCCGGCGCAGCGCCGGATGACAAGGCGCCGCCCGCCGGGCGCGAGATGACTGCCGTGGGCAAACCGGCTCGCACACCGGAGCAGATGGAGCTCGCGCGCAAGGAGCGCCAGGTGCTCGCCGAACTGACCGCGCAGAAGATTCTGCGCGCCGCCTTCAGTGAACGGCAGCTCGAAGCGGTGATGATTGATTTCTGGTTCAACCACTTCAACGTTTTCGCAGCCAAGGGAGCGACGCCGCAATACGTCACCGAATACGAACGCGACGCGATCCGTCCGCACGTGTTCGGGAAGTTCCGCGATCTACTCGGCGCCACCGCGCACAGCCCGGCGATGCTCTTTTACCTCGACAACTGGCAGAGCGCGGACCCCGATGCGCAGAACGCCCGCCGTCCGTTGAACGCCATGCGGCCGGGGCAGGAGGCGCCGCGTCCGAAACGGGGGCTGAACGAGAACTACGGCCGCGAGCTGATGGAACTGCACACGCTCGGCGTCGACGGCGGCTACACCCAGGACGATGTGGTCAACGTGGCGCGTGCGTTCACTGGATGGACCATCACCACGCCGCGCCAGGGCGGCGGCTTCCGGTTCGACCCGCGGATCCACGACCGCGGCGACAAGATCGTTCTCGGTCAGAAGATCAAGGGAGGCGGCGAGGGGGATGGTGAGAAGGTGCTCGACATCCTCGCCCGTCACCCCGCCACTGCCACCTTCATCTCGACGAAGCTGGCCTGCCGCTTCGTCGCCGACACACCGCCTGCCGCGCTCGTGCAGCGCGCCGCCGCTCGGTTCCGGCAAACTGACGGCGATATCCGCGAAGTGGTGCGCCTGATTCTCACGTCGCCCGAGTTTTTCTCCGCCGAAGCGTACCGCGCGAAGGTGAAGAACCCGTTCGAGTTCGTCGTCTCCGCCGTGCGGGCGACCGGGACGGACGTGCGGGATGCGATGCCGCTCGCGCAGGCGGCCCGGCAACTCGGCATGCCGCTCTACCTGGCACAACCCCCGACCGGCTACCCCGACAAGGCGGAAGCCTGGGTGAACACCGGGGCGCTCTTGAACCGCATGAACTTCGCGCTGCAACTCGTCGGCGGGCGGCTGCGCGGCGTCCTGCCCGGCACGAGCGCGGTTGCCGCCATCCTCGCGGACGACGTATCGTCGACTACGGCCGCGACCATCGCGCAGGCGAAGGACGCGGCGCAACTCGCCGCGCTGACGCTCGGCTCGCCGGAATTCCAGAGGAGATAGCCATGTTCTCTCGACGCGTCCTCATGAAGAACGGCGGCATGGCGCTCCTGAGCCTGGGGTTCGCGCCGGCGTTCATTTCGCGCACGGTGGAGGCCGCCGGGGCGGCGCGACGGAACGTCCTGATCACGATCTTTCAACGCGGCGCCGTCGACGGCCTCAACATGATCGTGCCGTTCGGCGACCGCCAATACTACGCGGCGCGGCCGAGCATTGCGATCGGGAGGCCGGACGGCGCTCACGGCGCCGTCGATCTCGACGGCTTCTTCGGGCTGCACCCGCGTCTGGCACCCCTCAAACCGTTATGGGACAACCGGCAGCTGGCGATCGTCCACGCCAGCGGCTCGCCGGACACGACGCGCTCGCATTTCGACGCGCAGGACTATATGGAAACCGCCACACCCGGAGTGAAGAGCACCCAGGACGGCTGGTTGAATCGATACCTCCACGCGCGCGAGCACGCCAACGCCACGCCGTTTCGCGCCGTCGCCCTTGCGCCCCAGATGCCGCGGTCGCTCCAGGGACTCGAGCCGGCGCTCGCGATGAGCCAGATCGGACAGTTCGGGATCCGCGCCGGCCAGGCGACCGACCTGGTCCAGGCCTCGTTCGAGTCGGAGTACGCGGCCGCCAGCGACAAGGTGCTGAACAAGACTGGCGGACAGGCCTTCGACGCGATGCGCATGCTCAAGTCCGCCGACCCCGCGAAGTATCTGCCCGAGAACGGCGCCGAGTATCCGCGTTCCGGCTACGGCGAAGCACTCCGGCAAATCGCGCAGCTGATCAAGGCTGACGTCGGGCTGGAGATCGCCTTCGCCGAGGCGGGTGGCTGGGACACCCACGTCAACCAGGGTGCCTCCGCCGGTCAGCTCGCACAGCGGCTCGACGATTTCGGGCGCGGCATTGCCGCACTCGCGCGGGATCTCGGCGACCACATGGCCGACGTCGTCATCCTGACGATGAGCGAGTTCGGCCGGGCGGTGGCGGAGAACGGCAATCGCGGCACCGATCACGGCCATGGCAACGCGATGATGATCATCGGCGGCCAGAACGTGCGCGGCGGCAAGGTGTACGGACGGTGGCCGGGGCTCGCCCGCGAGCAGCGCCATGATGGACGTGACCTCGCGGTCACGACTGACTTCCGCAGTGTTTTCGCCGAGGTGGTGCGCGGCCATCTCGGCGTGGCCGACACGACGACGATCTTCCCGGGCTTCAAGGACGCGCAGCGGCTCGGCTTCATCGGATAGGGATAGGGCGGGATCGCAGCGGGTGCGGATCGGGTAATCTCCTGATCCCAGATGCACATCTCAGAGATTCCGACACCTGCTGTTCTCGTCGACACGGCAACGCTCGCCGGTAACCTTGCCCGCATGCAGGACGCGGTGAATGCGCGCGGACTACGGCTACGGCCGCACGCGAAGACCCACAAGTCGCCGCGGATCGCCGCCATGCAGATCGAGCGCGGCGCCGTCGGCGTCTGCTGCGCGAAACTCGGCGAGGCCGAAGTTCTGGCCGACGAAGGTATCGTCGACATCCGGCTTCCCTATCCCCTGCATCCGGTGAACGCCGAGCGGGTGTTCGCGCTGGCCGACCGGGTCCGACTGTCGTTCATCGTCGATGATCTGGGTGTGGCCGGCGCGTGGTCGGTACTCGCCAGGGCCCGCGGCGCAAGGCTGGACGTGCTGGTGAAGGTCGATGTCGGCTTCCATCGCTGCGGCATCGATCCGCTGGCGAAGACGGCGCCGGAAGCCGTTCGCCGGATCGCGGAGATGCCGGGATTGCACTTCAGAGGGCTGCTCAGCCATGCGGGCCACGCCTACGAGGCTGCCTCCGCGGAAGCGGCATTGGCGGTCGCGGTCTCGGAAGCTCAATTGCTGCGCGCGCTCGCCGAGTCGTCGGGCGTGCCGTGCGCGGAACTCAGTGTCGGCGCGACTCCGACGGCCAGGTTCTCGGTCGAGCAACCGGGAATCACCGAGTTGCGTCCCGGCAACTACGCATACTTCGACCGGACGCAAGTCGGCCTTGGCGCCGCGGACTGGGCCGACTGCGCGTTGACGGTGCTGGCGCGTGTCGTGAGCCGTCCCGCTGCGGACCGGCTCATTCTCGATAGTGGAAGCAAGACGCTGACGAACGACCGCGCTCGCGGTTTCAGCGAAGCGCCAGGCTTCGGGGCGATTCTCCGCGACATCTCGATCGCCGAACCGGATCCGTCGCTGTTGATCGAGAGACTCTCCGAGGAACACGCCAACGTGCGTGTGTCGGGAGACACACCGCTCCGGATCGGCGCCCTGGCCAGAATCGTCCCGAACCATTCATGCGTTGTATCGAACATGGTGGACCGCGTCTGGCTGGTCGACGGGGAGCGGGTACTCGAGCAGCTGCCGGTGGCGGCGCGAGGGCGGATCACATAGAATCGAGCTTCAATGGCAAAAGAGCTGCCCGGCGAAGCGCTCGGACTCGTGGAAACGCGCGGCCTCGTCGGCATGATCGAGGCGGCGGACGCGATGGTGAAGACGGCGAACGTCGTGTTCGTCGGCTGGCAGAAGGTCGACGCCGGTCTCGTCACCGCCATTGTCCGGGGCGACGTCGCGTCGGTCAAGGCGGCCACTGACGCCGGCGCCGCGGCGGCGCGGCGCGTCGGGGAGCTCGTCGGCGTGCACGTCATTGCGCGCCCCGCAGACGGACTCGACAAGATCTTTCCAATCGGCTGATCCGTCCGCGACGCACGCCAGTGCGTCGCCGGGATTGGCCTTCGCCAGACCACACTCGTGACGTGTGCGATCCTTTGCGCCTCGCGCGTCGAAATCCGTACGTGCGTCCGGCGGTGACATCAATCACGACGGCGGACCCCCATCGCATTCGCTCCGTTGCGTCAATCAGCCGGCGACACGCGCGGCTTGCGCCGTCGCGCGTTCACGAGTGGCTTCTTTCTCCTGCTGCTCCGCGCCGACCCGAGCTCACGGAGCCCTTTGACATCGGCAAGCATGAGCAGCGGCTGCTGCGGGTCTCGCAGCATGTCGAACAGGTCGCCGTTTTCGTTACGGCCGTAGACGTCGCGGCCGTCCGTCAGCAGGGTGAGCGGCCCGCCGCCGCCAATCG
>JANPCT010000728.1:0-6316 GCA_031431095.1 Acidobacteriota bacterium
CACCGCAAGGTCGCCGGCACCGGCTGACCGTTGACGGTGAGTGAAGCAGTCACGTTGATGACGTAGGGCTTGGCCGCGGCAATCGCAAACGTCTTGCGTGCACGAACGCCAGCCTCGTCCGCGTAATCGAATTGTGCCTGCCAGTTGCCGTCGGCGCTGGTCTGCGGTCCCAGAGTGTAGGCGCCTGCCGCCAGCTTCGAAGACAGCGCTGCATCGTCGGTGCCGAGCGTAAACGGCAGCGGCGAGTCGGCGGGCGCGTGGCCGGCGATCATTTCCAGCGGCTGGCCGTGGTCGTCACGATACTTCTTGAGCTTCCAGCTTTTCAGGACCGCGCCACGGGTGGTGAAGACGGCGTGCACGTCGGCGTTGTCGACTTCGATGTCCTGCGCGGGAGCGGCATCGGCCGGAGGCGCTTCCGCGAGCGGCGCGCCCTGGACGGAAGGAGTGGGATTGGTCGCGGTAGGCGACGAGGCATTCGGCGCCGTGGCCGTCTTGCTCGTCTGTACCGGCTTCGGCTCCGGTGGAGGCGGAAACAGTGCCTGGTAGCCATAAAGCACCAGGAACGACAACAACACCGCGATCAGAACGCGTCTTTCCATCTAATCAGTTACTCAGGAGTTCGAGGTTCGAGATTGCGCCGCGCGTGGTCGCGCCGGGACAGGATCGACCCCTGCTCGAGCCAGGGGATGACAGCGCGACAAACGACGGAGTGCCAGGATTGAACCGCGCACCGCGCCATGAGTTTCAACAGCCTCTAAAGCATAGGCGGAACACGAGGGCATAAAACGGCACGCTCCGCCCAGAAAAGGCGACAGGAGCACCTGATACGCGCGAATCAAAAAGATCACACCCTTGGCTGTCATTGCCTTGACAGCGACAGTCGTCTCAGTGTGATCTTGTAGTCGCTGAGGAGCTCGAGGATGGGGGCTTGCAGCAAGGCGTGCTTTGGGATGATGACGAGATCGGAAGCCGCGCGAAGATCGTTGGTGGTTCTAAAGACCTGCCGGATCAGCCGTTTAGCTCTATTTCTCACGACCGCTCCGCCAAGTTTTTTGCTGGCGACGATGCCGAGGCGGCTCTCGGCGCCTGGAGCAGCGACAGCGATGATGGTGAAATAGCGGCCATGGGCTCGGCGACCGGCGTCGAAAACGCGCTGAAACTCCCCGCGCCGGCGGATTCGGCGCGAGGGTGGCAGAGTATTAGACGGCATGTGGAGTTTCTTGCCGTTAACAGTTGACCGCTCGGCAGCGGGGCACGACGAATATCGGCGGGCCCGCTTCGAGCGCGACTGCGAACTCTACCGCGAGGCGGTGACGGCCAGCCGCTTCCGGCCCTTGGCGCGACGACGGGCCAGAACCTGACGGCCTTTCTTGGTCGCCATGCGGACCAGAAAACCGTGGGTCCGTTTGCGGTGCCGACGGTTCGGCTGAAATGTGCGTACGCCCTTCGCCATGACTGTGAACCTCTGTAGCGGGTCTACTCGCCGGGAGAAACTCAGATAGTAGCGAACCCGGGGCAGGGGTGTCAACGCGTGATTGTCAGACGCGGAATCGCTATGTTACAGTCCGTCCCCCGCGGCGTTGGCGGACGCGTTGGTAGGGTCTCCCCCCGAAGATTTCCACAACTGTGGAAAAAATTGTGGAAAACACAGGGGCGAAAGTCGGTAACCCCTTGTAACAGACGGGTAAACGGTCGGGCTGCACGATCGGTCCCTGAGGCACGCGGTCCAAACCAGGCGAAAGGTCCCAGAAAACACAGCAAATGCCCCCTTTGAATATCTGGGACCAGGTTCTCGCCCGCATAGAAACCAAGGTCAACCGGCACAGTTTCTACACGTGGTTCAAGCCCACGGGATTCGTCGCGGACCGCGACGGTTCGATCCGCGTCCGTGTGCCTAATGCGCTATTTCGGGACTGGCTGACCAAACACTACTCAGCGGTTATCGAAGAGGCGCTCACCGAGGTGGATCGCCAGGGATCGCCGGTGGCGTTCATCACCGCGGACGGCGACACGCCGCTCCTCCCGGAGATCTCGATTCCCGAGCCGGTGGTCGAGGAGGATGCGGCCGGCGAGGGGGACGACCTCGGCATCCTGAGCCCGCGTTACTCCTTCGACACCTTCATCGTCGGGACGTCGAATCAGTTCGCACACGCGGCCTGCCGGGCCGTCGCCGAAGCACCGTCGCGGTCCTACAATCCACTTTTCATCTACGGCGGCGTCGGTCTGGGCAAGACGCACCTGATGCATGCGATCGGCCACTACGTCGTGACACACCTGAAGAACCTGCAACTGACGTACATCTCGTCGGAGCGGTTCATGAACGAGATGATCAACGCGGTCCGTTACGACCGGATCCTGGATTTCCGCGAGCGATACCGCAGCGTCGACGTGCTGCTCGTGGACGACGTGCAGTTCCTGGCGGGGAAGGAAGGGACGCAGACCGAGTTCTTCCACACCTTCAACGCGCTCTACGACTCGCAGAAACAGATTGTCATCAGCAGCGATTGTCCGCCGCATGAGATTCCGCAGCTCGAGGAACGCCTGCGATCGCGATTCGAATGGGGATTGATCGCCGACATCCAGGCGCCGGACCTCGAGACCAAGACGGCGATCCTGAAGCGCAAGGCCGAGAGCGAAGGGATCACGCTCGCCGACAACGTGGCGATGTATATCGCCGGCAAGATCAAGTCGAACATCCGCGAGTTGGAGGGGTCGCTGATTCGCCTGGTCGCGTATGCGTCGCTGACCGGGCGCGAGATCACCCTCGCGCTTGCGCAGGACGTGCTGCGCAACGTGCTGCAGAACGATGACCGCGCGGTGACCATCGAGAGCGTGCAGAAAGCCGTGGCGGATCACTATTCGTTGAAAGTCACGGAGCTGAAGTCGAAGAACAACTCGAAGTCGGTGGCGTTGCCGCGGCAGATCGCGATGTATCTCTGCAAGAACCTGACGAGCGCGTCGCTGCCCGAGATTGGCCGCAGCTTCGGCGGCAAGCATCACTCCACGGTCATCCACTCCATCCGCAAGATTGAAGATCTGCGATCGAAGGACGGGGATTTCAACATGGTTATCAACAACCTGCTGGAATCATTCCGCTGAGCGCCCCCGCAATTTCCACATCCGATGGCCGCTTCCGGCTGTGCACCGACTGCGGGTCCCGGCCCTCCCTGAAACGTCCACAGAACGTGGCGGAAAAAGCCGCCGTGGTACCGCATGGTTGTCCACAGCCTAAATGACACATTCTGAACGACTAAGGCGCGCAAATAGGGTTATCCGCAGCGCCTATTTACTGTTATAATTCTTATTACCTATTTCCTCTCCTCTATTTTCAGAGATCACAACCAATGGAACTGGTCGTCCGCAAGACCGATCTACTCCGCGAACTGCAACTCTTCCAGGGCATCGTCGAGCGCAAGAACACGATTCCGATTCTCGCCAACGTGCTGCTCGAAGCGAACGGGACGGAAGTGAAGATGCTGGCGACGGATCTCGAGGTCGGTCTGCGCAGCAAGTGTGCGGCGACCGTGAGCAAGAGCGGATCGCTGACGCTGCCGGCGAAGAAACTGTACGAAATCGTCAAGGCGCTGCCCGAGACCGACGTGAGGATCGAGGAAGACAAGGGCGGCGTGAAGGTCGCCGCTGATCGCTTCGATTCGCGGATGCAGACGCTGCCGCGCGAGGATTTTCCGACGCTGCCGGACCCGACGGGTGCCGCCGTCACCACGCTGCCGCGCGAAGCGCTGCGGCAGATGATCGCGAAGACGCAGTTTGCGATCACCGGTGAAGACACCCGGTATTTCCTGAACGGCGCTTTGTTTCTGCAGCGCCCCGATTCGCTGGGACTGGTTTCGACCGATGGTCACCGCCTGGCGCACATCTCGGTGCCGCGGGAGGCCGGTGAAGCGGCCAAGGGCAAGGCGGCGAAGCCAGCGGACGCGGCGGGGGACGAACAGCGAGTCATCCTTCCGCGCAAGACGCTCCTCGAACTAGGCCGGTTGCTGGCCGAAGGTGAGGGAGACATCGGCTACGAGCGCGGCGAGAACCATTTGTTCTTCACTCTCGGTGAACGGCTGCTGATCTCGCGAATGATCGACGGCCAGTTCCCCGCATTCGAGCGGGTGATTCCGAAGAACAACGACAAGCGCGTCGAGTTCGACCGCGATCGGCTGACCGCCGCGGTCAAGCGCGTGGCGCTGCTCTCGAACGAGCGTTCCCGCGCCGTCAAGGTTCAGATCGACAAGGGCAAGGTCGAGATCGCGTCGAGCAGTCCCGAGTTCGGTGAGGCGAAGGAAGTCCTGATGGTCGATTACGCCTCGGCCCCGGTCACGATCTGCTTCAACGCGCAGTACGTGCTCGACTTCCTCGGCGTGGTCGAGACCGACACCGTGTCCCTCGACTTCAAGGACGAGATGAGCCAGGCGGTACTGAAACCCGTCGGCGCTGAGGGCTACGAATACACCTACGTGATCATGCCCATGCGCATCTGAGCGGCATCGAGAGAACGACACACAGTCGATATCCGGCAATCGACGACCGATTCCCGGGCTCACACGGCGTCCCGCGCGGGACTGGTGTGACGAAGACGAGTTACCAAGCCTGCATGTCCGAAGTAAATCAACACCACGAACTCGGTCCGGACGGAAAGAACGTCCCTGACGCCGCGCCGGAAAATCCAGATTCCGGCGGCAACGGGAACGGCAACGGCGCCGACTACGGAGCGGCGCAGATAAAAGTCCTCGAGGGACTCGAAGCCGTGCGCAAGCGGCCGGCGATGTATATCGGGTCCACTGGCGCGCCGGGGCTGCACCACCTGGTCTACGAGGTCGTCGACAACTCGATCGACGAAGCCCTCGCGGGGTACTGCGACCAGGTCAACGTCACGATCCACATCGACAACTCGGTGACGGTCGTCGACAACGGCCGTGGCATCCCCGTCGATCGCCACGAGAGCGGCAGGTCGGCCGCGGAGGTGGTCCTGACGGTCCTTCACGCCGGCGGCAAGTTCGACAACGACAGTTACAAGGTTTCAGGCGGGCTGCACGGCGTCGGCATCTCCGTGGTGAATGCGCTGTCGGAACTCCTCGAACTCGAGATCTGGCGCAACGGCGAGGTTTACCAGCAGACTTACGAACGGGGCGTCCCGACCGCGCAGCTCGTCGCTACCGGGACGACCAGGAAGCGCGGCACCAAGGTCACCTTCAAGCCCGACTCGCAGATTTTCGAAACGACCGAGTACAGCTTCGACACTCTTGCGACGCGCCTGCGCGAACTCGCCTTCCTGAACGGCGGCGTCACGATCACCATCGATGACGAGCGCGACGGCAAGTCGCACAACTTCCTCTACGCCGGCGGCATCGTCTCGTTCGTCGAGTACCTGAACCAGAACAAGGCCTCGGTCAACGAAAAGCCGATCTACTCGCACGGCGAGAAGGACGGCATCGACGTCGAGATCGCGATGCAGTGGAACGACAGCTATGCCGAAACGCTCTACTCGTTCGCCAACAACATCAACACGCACGAAGGCGGCACGCACCTGTCGGGGTTCCGCGCCGCGCTGACCCGCACCGTCAACTCCTACGCCGCAAAGAACAACCTGACGAAGGATTTGAAAGACGCCACGATCAGCGGCGACGACATCCGGGAAGGCCTCACCGCGGTCATCAGCGTCAAGATTCCGCGGCCGCAGTTCGAAGGCCAGACCAAGACGAAGCTCGGCAACACCGAGGTCAAGGGCATCGTCGAGACGATCGTGAACGACAAGCTTGGCGCGTTTCTCGAGCAGAACCCCAATATCGCCAAGCGAGTCATCCTGAAAGCGGTGGATGCGGCGCGGGCGCGCGAGGCCGCGCGCAAGGCCAGGGACCTGGTCCGCCGCAAGGGCGCGCTCGACAGCAGCGCGCTGCCGGGGAAGCTCGCCGACTGCCAGGAACGCGATCCCGCACTGAGCGAGATCTACATCGTCGAAGGCGAGTCGGCAGGCGGCTCGGCGAAGCAGGGGCGCGACCGCCGCTTCCAGGCGATTCTCCCGATCAAGGGAAAGATCCTCAACGTCGAGAAAGCGCGCTTCGACAAGATGCTCGGCTCCGACGAGATCAAGACGATGATCGCGGCGCTCGGCACCAGCATCGGCGCCGAAGACTTCGACGTCGCCAAGCTCCGCTATCACCGCATCATCATCATGACCGACGCGGACGTCGACGGATCGCACATCCGTACGCTGCTCCTGACGTTCTTCTACCGGCAGATGCGCGCCCTGGTCGACTCGGGTTTCATCTACATCGCCCAGCCGCCGCTGTTCCGCGCCAAGCGAGGCAAG
>JANPCT010000729.1:0-1926 GCA_031431095.1 Acidobacteriota bacterium
GCAGCTTCTCGATGACCAGCCGCGGCGGCGGCTCGATCCTGATGTCGACGTCGGCGTCGGTCAAGGAGCCAATCCCCAATCTCGGCCTGTCCACCGTGCTCCGCGCATCGGTGTCCGCACTGTCGAAAACACTGGCGCTCGAGCTGGCCGGAGATCACATCCGCGTCAACCAGATCATCCCGGGGCGCATCGACACCGATCGCGTCAAGTCTCTGGACGAGATCGCGGCGAAGAGGCAGGGCATCACGCTCGAGCAGGCGAAGGCCAAGGCGATGGGGACAATCCCGATGGGGCGTTACGGCGAGGCCTCCGAGTACGGACGCGTGGCCGCCTTCCTGCTGTCGGACGCCGCCGCGTATCTGACCGGCGCGACCGTGCAGGTCGACGGCGGCCTGATCAAAAGCGTGCTGTAAGGAGCCGGCCAGGTTTCCCAGGCGGTCTACCGGTCCCCCAGTGCTGGAGTGTTCATGTCGGTGATGCGTAAGGTCCTGCTCGCGATGTCGACGTCGGCGTTCCTCCGCGAGCAGGCGGCGAAGCGGGCGTTCGTGCGGAAGTCGGTATCGGCGTTCATGCCGGGCGAGAAAATCGAGGACGCGCTGACGGCGGCAGCCGCGCTGAAGCCGCAGGGCATCGCCACGATTCTGACGCGCCTTGGCGAAGGGGTGACGCGTCTCGACGAAGCGGACCGTGTCACACAGCACTATCTCGACGTGCTCGACCAGGTGCAGTCGAGCGGCCTCGACGCGCAGATCTCGGTGAAACCGACACAGCTCGGCCTCGATCTGGACGCGGAGCAGTGCCAGAAGAATCTCGACCGCATCTGCGAGAAAGCCGAGAGCCTGGGCAACGTCCCGGTCTGGATCGACATGGAGAACTCTCCCTACGTCGAACCGACGCTGAAGCTGTTCCGGACCAGCAAGGCGCGCCATAAGGGCGTCGGCATCGCCATCCAGGCCTACCTGTATCGCACGTCGAAGGATATCGAGAGCCTCATTCCCCTCGGGCCGGCCATCCGCATCGTCAAGGGGGCGTACCTCGAGCCGGCCGACGTCGCCTACCCGAAGAAGTCCGATGTGGATGAGAGCTTCTTCACCCTGTGCTGCCGCCTGATGGCGGCGGACGCGCAGGCGTCCGGCACATTGCTCCACATCGCCACCCACGACACCGCCCTGATCGAGCGCCTGTCTGCCTTCATCGACGCCAACAAGGTGCCCCCGTCGGTCTACGAGTTCGCGATGCTGTACGGCATCCAGCGCGGGCAGCAATTGCGCCTCGCAAAAAAAGGACGGCGTATCCGGGTCCTCATCAGCTACGGCGAATACTGGTTCCCCTGGTATATGCGGCGCCTCGCGGAACGCCCGGCCAACGTGACGTTCGTGCTGAAGAACCTGTTCGGAGGGTAGCTGCGTGCTACGGCGCTTCACAAGAGTCGTGGGCGCCGGCGGCACCCTCTGGCTGCCCAAGCTCGAGACCAACCGCCGCGTCACCATTCAAGCGTGATGCGCTCCTCGACGGCAGCAAGCGATAGGCGCACACCGTGCCTCGTCCGCCACGGCCGGCAATCCTCGCCGGCCCTGTGCGGCTGATGGCTTTGCGATAGGGCGCCGGCGCGGTATCGTGCCAGCCATGCGGACAACCTTCGCGGCACTGTGCCTGCTTGCAGCCCTCGCGCTGACGCTCACCGCGCGGCAGCCGGCCTTCGACCTGGTCATCCGCGGCGGACGGGTCATCGATCCCGAGACCAATCTCGACGCGGTTCGTGACGTCGGCGTCACCGCCGGGCGCATTGCCGCGGTGTCGGCTGAGACTCTCATCGGCCGCGAGGTAATCGACGCGCGCGGACTGGTCGTGTCGCCGGGGTTCATCGACCTTCATACTCACGTCAACGACGCGGCGACGTATCGCCTCGCCGCGCAGGACGGCGTC
>JANPCT010000730.1:0-1998 GCA_031431095.1 Acidobacteriota bacterium
GCCGGTCCGGCGAGGCCGATCGTCAAGATCAGTGTGAGTGTCTGTGTCTTCATAGCTCTATCTCTCGTCTGGAAACTGGAAACTGTTTTTTAGGATCCGATCGTTCGCTGGTGGGTCCGCTCCTGGATGGCGACCTTCTGCCGCTCGCGCACCTGGGACGTCACCACCCGCACTTTGAACAGCAGCTCCTTTGAGTCGATGCGGCGCCGCACCGAGTCCAGATCCTGCCGGGACACCGTTGCTGGACTCGCCGCGATGTCCACGAGCACGCGCTCGAGGTCGTCGAGGACCGAGGCCATCGCCGCGTCGCCCGTCGACAACGCGGTCTGCCGATAGAGCCGATTGACGGCGACAAGCTGCTCGGCGCGCGCCCGTTCCGTGGAGATGTCGACGTCGCCGCTGTCGGCGCCGGCGCTCACCAGCTCGACAAGGACCATCTGCGACCGATCGAGATGGTCGCCGAGGTCGACGAGCAGGATGCGCTCGCGCACCGTGTCGGCCGACTGCGGCGCCGACGCGCCCCCAGGCGCGGTCGTCGTGGTCAGACGTCCGGCGGTGAACGAAACGCCGATGAGCAGCAGCACACCCGCTGCGAGCGCCAGCGTCGCGGGAGAGAACACAAACCATCGCCACGCCGCGCGGTGTGACGAGGTCAACGCGGGTTCCAGCCGCGCCCACGCAATCGCTTCGAAGCCGGGTTCGGCATCGACGGCCGGCGCACTGTCGACCCACGCCATCACCTGCTGCAGCCGTGTGTAGTCGTTCTGGCAGGCGCCGCACTGGGTCAGGTGAGCGGACGCGCGGCTCTCTTCAGCGGGCGGCAATTCGCCGTAATAGTGGAGGACCAGATCGTCTTCGTTCAGGTGCATGGCTCTTAACTTTCGACAAAGGGTTCGAGGGCGAGCCGCATCTTGCGCACCGCGCGAAAAATGCTGTGTTTCGCGGCGTTCGCCTTGAGACCCAGCGCCTGGCCGATCTCCTCGATCGACTGACCTTCGAAGTGCCGAAGCACGAACGCCGCGCGCTCCATGTGCGTCAGACCCGCCATGGCGCGACTGACTTGCTCCTGGACCTCGGTGCTCAGCATGAGACGCTCCGGCGAAGGATCGACGCGCCGGTCGTCCACGCTGTCGAGAGCCTCCAAATCCGACGCGTCATGTCCTGACTCCTGGTGCTTGCGGCCGCGGATCAGATCGATCGAGCAGTTCACCGCGATGCGATGCAGCCACGTGCTGAAGTTGGCGCGCGACTCGAAGCGGCCGAGCTGCCGGTACGCCCTCAGGAAGGTGTCCTGCACCACGTCATCGGCGTCCTGCGGATTGCCCGTCATCCGGTGCGCGAGCCGGTAGACAGCCCGGCTGTGACGGTCGACCAGGGCCCTGAAGGCGTCGCTGTCACCGTCGCGGGCCAGCGCGACGGCGGTGGCGTCCGTATTCGGCATCCGAGTAATTAGACGGGGGTTGTGCCCGGTGGTTAGGGTTGCCCCAGCCGGTAAAACGGGGGGTGGGACAAGGCGGCCGGCATGGATCAGCTTACGACGGACCGGGTCACCGGGGACACGCTCAGCTGCAGTTTTCCTCGGGGTCCGCGTCGCCGCGGGGGTCCGACGTCGGGCCCGGCACGGCCGTCGAGTGGACCTGCCTGAGGATCGCGCGCAGCCGCGCGATTTCGGCAACCAGGGCGATCAGGCAACCTTCCTGTGTGTGCGGGCTCTCTGTGGAAACCCCGCAGAAAGGACAAATTTGCATGGTGATCGTTGGTGTGCCGCAGGGTGCACCGGCCCTGTGTGCAAGAGAAAAGCCGCCCCTAGATCGACGCCAGGGTACGGGCCAGCCCTTCGTGAAGCGGCGTAATCCGCAGTCCGAGATCTGCTTGCGCCTCCGTGCTGTCCAGGGACCAATCATGGCTGAAGATTTCGACCACGCCCCGTGTCAGCAGCGGTGCACGGCGTGTGAGCGCGGCATACACCTCCGCGGCCAGTGCCGCGGCCATCGCCGC
>JANPCT010000731.1:0-3319 GCA_031431095.1 Acidobacteriota bacterium
CGAGAAATCGAGCAGCGAGCGTTCGTTCAACGCCTTTTTGTACTGAGCGAGCGCGATCGCGAACATGCGGCGGACACCGCGGGCCAGCACGACGTTGAGGTCGCGGCTGAATCGCCGCAGGATCGAATGGAGCGGCGGGCCGAGCCGCAGCGCCTCCTGCCGGTGCCGCTTGCCTGCCTGGGGGCTCGGATAGTCTTCGTTCTTGTACGGATGAATGCGATCGATCGAGCGCGGCTTGCCGTCCGCCTTGAGCAGATGACGCTCGACCCGGTTGAGCAGCCCGCGCACTGTCGCGTTGCCGGCGATCGTGAACGATTCGAGCCGGCGTAGATCCTGCGCGAGCAACTGGAAGCGCGGCTGATGAATCGGTCCCTCCGCGAGGAACGTCTCGAGGCCACCAGCCAGGTTACTGAACAGCTCGATGAGATCGCGCACGGCCTGACGGCAGACCGCGTCGGCATCCAGATTCGCGGGACCGCGCGCGAGGAATCGATCGAGGACGTCCCACGCCACCAGCCGTCGCTGCAAAAGGTACGCGAGTCCTTCGCGGGTGCGCGTCAGCCCGAGCTGTGCGAGCACCAGCGCCAGGTCAGGCTCGTTCTTCGCCAGTCCGATGAAGATGGCGAGCGACGAGTCGAGCGACTGATCGACCAGCCGTGGTACCTCTGTCTCGTCGGCAAGGCCGAAGCCCGGATCCAGGTCGGCTTCAAGCGGAAACTCGCGCAGCAGTGACAGGCAGAATGCGTCGATGGTACTGATCTGGATGTCACCAAGTCGATCGCGCACCGCCGCCCACCGGCCGCGATCGAAGGTGGACTGTTCGGCCGAGCGGCGCAGATCGCGAACGATGCGTTCCCGCATCTCGGCCGCCGCCTTGCGGGTAAACGTAATCGCGAGGATGTTCGCCGGATCGATGCCGCGTGCCAGCAGGTTGACGTATCGCGTCACGAGGACGCTCGTCTTCCCCGTTCCTGCCGATGCCTCGAGCACGACGTTCTGCGCCGGATCACGCGCGAACTCCCGAGCCGCGGCATCCGGATCCTCAGGAGACGCTTCGGTGACCGGCGTCCGAAGCTCCGCCTCGAGGGCGGGCCCCTGGGGGCCGGCGCCGTCGTCCTCGAAGAGGGAAAGCTGGTCCCGGGTCATTTCTCGATCTCGTCTCCGACGTAGTCCTTGCGGCACACGCCGGGATACGGGCACCAGTTGCACATGAACGGCTCGTCTGGCCGGACGGGAAACTCGCCGCGCTCGATTGCGTCCACGACGGCAAGCAGTGTCACCTGGCCTTCGGCCAGCGCTTTTGACGCCGACGGCAGCGCCGTGAAGGCCGCCTTGTCCTTGAAGGCAATGTAGCCGGCGCGTGACACCGTCCACGACCGCCCGTGCCGTCCAGCGAGCGCCTGCTCGGCACAGACGCCGTAGATCGGCAGTTGCAGCGAACGCTTCTTCTCCGGTGCGCGCCCCGTCTTGTAGTCGACGATGCGGAGCGTCCCGTCGGCAAGGAGGTCGATGCGATCCGCTTTCGACTTGAGCGAGATCTCTCGCGCCACACCGTCGGCCTCGAACCGGAACGTGCCCTCCAGCCCGTACTCCAGCAGGCGCTCGACAATCGGAATGCCGTCCTCGATCTCGAAAGCGAACGCGCGCTCGCCGAACCCCGCCGCGACGGCGGATCCCAGGAGCAGCGTCCGTTCAAGCGCCCGATCGCCCTCGGGAAGCCCGGCAAGGTGCCGCTCAGCGACGGTGTCGAACAGCGCGATCGCGTCGGGGACGTTGGCGGTCGTGATGGCTCCGTGACCCAGGGTCTGCCACTCCGCGAAGAAACTCTCGAACACGATGTGGACGAAATGGCCGCGCTCCTGCGGCGTCATCCACGCCTGCTCGTCGCGTTCTTCCGGCAGCCGCAGGATATTTGCGGCGTAATACTTGAACGGGCATTCGAGGTAGCGCTCGAGCCGGCTCACGGCATAGGTGACAGGTGCGCGCGGAGCGGTACGGCCGCGCTGCCGCGGATCGTCGAGCCCGCGCGACGATCGCAACGCCAGCCAGTCCGCCGCCTCGCCGCGGAGGACGCCCGGCTGCAGCGGGTCCAGCGCCAGCGCCTCATGCACGAACACCCGCGACCCTGGTCCCGCGCCAGGCGCGGCCACCATGCGCTCGATCGGCAGCGACGCCGCGTCCACGTCCTCGAGCAGCGGCGACGGAGAGACGATCGAGTCGTCCTCGAGCGTGAACGACGACAGCGAGACGCGCCGCCGCGGCAGCCGCAGAAGATCCTGGAACTTCGCGCGCGCCGCAGGAAACCGGTCCTGGTCTCCCGGCCACCCGAGCTGCGCCAGCAGCGACTGCGGATAGAAGATGCTGCGCGGACTGCCCTCGGGCCAGTCCGCTTCGGAGAGACCGACGATGCGAATTTCGTCGACATCGGTGTATGGAGCGGCACTGGCGTCGAGCAGCATCACCCCCGCGGCGCCGAGACGTGGCGAGAACGTCTGCCCGTCAATCCATCGCCGCACGGAACCCGAAAGCTCCCAGACCGACAACGCCGAGGGATCGTAGACGTCGTGGGCGTCCCGCAGCATTTGCAATGCTGCCAGCACCGCGCCGCGCGCGCGCATGTGGCGCGCACGCCACGCATCCCCGGCCAGTGGCTTTCTCTCGCGCGCCGTGATGAACGTGAGGATGCCGTCGATCTGTGCGGGAGCGGTGAGAGCACCCGCGGCGGCAGTCAGCTCCGCCGCCACCGCGGCGGCCACCGCAAGCCCGGCACGCGCCCCCGGATCGACCGTCGTCTTTGCGGAAGCCGACAGCGCAGCCAGGCGGTCGGCCCCACCGAGGTACTTCATCTGTACGAGATAGCGGTCGAGCGCATGAAGACCTTCGCGGGTGACCTGCTGTCCATCAGTCGTGAAGTTGAGGTGCGGGCAGCGCAGCAGCTCGAGCAGGGCCGCGCGGGTGAAGCCGGCGGCAATCGCGCTGAAGACCAGATCCACTGCCGCCGCGTAAGGCTCGGCCGCCAACGGGAGCGCATCGAGAGCCTGATACGGCACCTGGGCGTCCTCGAATACCTGCCGCGCCAGGTACAGATACGGAAGCGGCCGCTGGAAGACGACCGCGATGCGGCCGAGCGGCGTGGGACGTGACGCCGTTTTCAGCGCGCGCGCGAACTCCGCCAGCTCCTCCTCGCGGTCGCGGTAGACGAATGACCGCCGCAATTCGGCGCGCGCGGTGGACGCACTATCCGCACCTTCCCCGCTCGCCGCGGCCGGATCGGGAACCACGAGCACGGGCGGCGGCGACCCCGGTTCCGCGAACCGCA
>JANPCT010000732.1:0-2095 GCA_031431095.1 Acidobacteriota bacterium
ACTCGCAACGCGCTCGCGCTCGGCTCGGCGATGATTCTTCACTGATCGAGCGCGGCCGCCGGCTCCTGCTTCGTCCGTCTTTCGTCCTGATTACGTCTGCCTGCCGTAGCGGTCTTCGAGACGCACAACGTCCTGCAATTCCGGCGTGGAGACCTCGAAGATATCGCAATCGGTGATTGCGGTCATCCGGTGCACCGTCTTCGGCGTCACGTGGACCGCTTCCCCGGGCTTCATCTCGCGCGCCGTGAGCGGCCCTCCGGCGGTGCCTTCGTGTCCCTCGGCGATCTCGAAGAGCATGCGACCCGCCCACAAGAAGATCGTTTCGTCTTTCTGGTTGTGGTACTGCAGGCTCAACGCATGCCCGGCATTCACGTGAATCAGCTTGCCAACGTAGCGGTCGGTTTTCGCCCAGTGCAGCTCGTAGCCCCACGGCTTGTCGACCTTTGTCATCTCACCCACTATCGCTCCTTGTCGTGACAGACGAGGTCATCCCTCGGAAATTTACCTGGCCTTCACTGCTTGTGCGTCGGCCATCACCCTCTCGACATCCGCCGCCGTCGCGGCCTTGAGCGCTTTTGCGGCGAGGCGGACGGTCTCGGCGATGCGTAGCCCGCGCACGACCTGCTTGGCCGCGGGGATGGCCGCGGGTGTCATGCTGAACTCACGCAGGCCAAGTCCCGCCAGCAGCGGCAGCAGCGTGGGATCGGCCGCCATCTCCCCGCACACCGACACCGGCAGTCGGTGCCGCCTCGCGCCCCGCGAGACGTGGCGAATGATGCGCAGGATCGCCGGGTGCAGCGGCGCGTACATGCCCGAGACACGGTCGTCGGTGCGATCCACGGCGAGCGTGTACTGGATCAGGTCGTTCGTGCCGATGCTGACGAAATCTGCTTCTCTGGCCAGGAGATCGATGGTGAGCGCCGCCGATGGCACTTCGATCATGATGCCGATGGGGACCGCCGGGATCGCGAGGCCGCGCCCCTGCAACGCGTGGCGCGCGTGCGTCACCGCGGCTCGCGCCAGCCGGACCTCCTCCACCCCGGTGACGAACGGAAACATGATGCGCAGCGGTCCGTGCATCGCGGCACGCAGCAACGCCCGCAGCTGCGCCTGGAATACTTCCTCGAATGACAGGCTGAGCCGCAGTCCGCGCAATCCAAGCGGTGACCGCAGGCTATCCTCTTCGTGGGCAAGCCCCATCTGCGCTTCGGTGACGTCGAACGTCCGTACCGTGACGCGGCGGCCGGCCATGCCTTCGATCAGCTGGCGGTAAGCCCCGTACTGCGCTTCTTCGTCGAGACTCGCCGCGCTCGTTCCCGCCAGAAGGAACTCTGATCGATACAAGCCAATCCCCTCGGCGCCACGCTCGCGCGCCCGCGCCGCTTCTTCGGGGAGCTCGACGTTCGCTTCGATGCGGATCGCCGTGCCGTCCTGAGTGACCGCGGGCCCGTCCGCGACGTTGTCCAGCGGCCGCTCGTGGGCGCGGCGATTCCTCCCCCGCACTTCCAGATCGGCCAGGACATCCGCCGCCGGATCGACGAGAACGAGGCCGGTGGCGCCGTCCACCGCCACGATTGCGCCGGGCGGAATGACGCCTGCCGCGTGGCGCAGGCCGGTCACGGCCGGAATGTGCATCGATCGCGCGAGGATGGCGGTGTGGTACGTCCAGCTCCCGGCGTCGGTGACGAAGGCGGCCAGCCGCTCGAACTCCATCTGCGCGATCAGTGACGGGCTCAGCTCCTCGGCGACCAGCACCACCGGTCCTTTGACATCGCGAAACAGGTCCACCGGATCGCCGCCGGTGCGCAGATTCATGCACAGCCGCCCGACGACGTCGGCGACGTCCCCCTTGCGTTCGCGCAGGTACGGATCGTCGATCTTGTCGAACAGCGCCGACACTTCGTCGAGCGCGCGCTGCAGCGCGGATTCGGCGTTCAGCCGCTCGCCGCGAATGATCGCCGCGGCTCGCGTCACGAGCATGGGGTCTTCGAGCAGCAGCAGTTGCGCGTCGAAAATGTAGGCCTGTTCCCCGCCACCTGCGGCGGCGATGCGCTGTTTGATGTTGGCGATCTGAACCGCCGCCTGGGCCCGGGCC
>JANPCT010000733.1:0-3254 GCA_031431095.1 Acidobacteriota bacterium
ATCACGCGCGAGATGCAGGACGCCGCGGCCGCGCGCCGGTAGACGTGCTCGATCATTGGACGGCCGGCAATATCGGCCAGGGCCTTCCCAGGAAGACGAGTCGAGTCGTACCGCGCCGGGATGATCGCGACTGCAGAGACAGGAATCCGGGAAGAGGAAGGCCCAGTGTTGAAAACCGGGGGCACGGCAGATATTACCACGCGCGCCATGGCGCGGTGCGGTGAAAGATCCGCGGCGCGTGGCAATCCGCGCGGCAGCGCCGGGCAGCGTCGCTGCCGCCGGCTGCCATGATAAAATGTGCCAGCCAATGAGTGCACGCAACAGCGCGCTCTACGTCGCCGGCGGCGCGCTTCTCTTCGCGTATCTGGCCGCGGCGAACATGCCGGCACCCGGATCGCCGGTGGCGGAGCGTCCGAGCGCCGCTGTGGCGACGACTGGCACCGACTCGCTCGCCGGCGAAGTTCGGGCGCAAACCTCGAAGCTGCAGGCGCGCATGGCGCAGGCCCCCGCCCCCGACGAACACTCCCGCAATCCCTTCTCCTTTGCCGCGCGGCCGCCCATCTCGCGAGACGCGAACAGAGGCTCACTCGTGGTCGCCGCGGTTGCCGCGGAACCGGCGCCTGCGGTCCTCGCTGTGCCGGCGCTGACGCTGATGGGGGTCGCGGAGGAAACCGTGCCAGGAGGGGTGCGCCGCACCGCGGTCATTGGCGGCGATGGCGACACCATCTACCTGGTGATCGAGGGACAGCCTGTTGGGGAGCGCTACAAGGTCACGAAGATTGGAGCGGACGCCGTGGAGCTGGAAGATCTCCTGACGCACGGCTACCGCCGCATCGCGATGCGGTAGCGGCCGCCCCCGAGAGCCTTCGAGGAGTGTCCCGGTAATCCGCTAGAGCCGAACGACCAGCGCCTCCCGTACCGCCTTCGAACTGCGCATGTCGTTCAGCGCCGCGTCGAGCCCACCCTCTTCATCGACGCTGATTACGCCGACTGCGCCCGACGCGTCCCGGCCCAGCGCAAAGCTGCCGATGTTGACGCCGTGTCGGCCGAGCGCGCTCCCGACCTCTCCGATGACGCCCGGGCGATCGTCGTTCGCCATGAAGATGAGCGTGCCGGAGAGCGGCGCCTCGATCGGTACGCCGTCGATCGAGGAGAGCCGCGGACTGGCAGGCTCGACGACCATGCCTTCGACCCATCGTTCCCGCGTCGCACTGCGCAGCTTCACGGAGATCAGCTGCATGAAATCGCGCGGACGGCTGCTGCGCGACTCGACGACGTCGAGGCCGCGCTCAGCCGCCAGGGCGCGCGCGTTGACGGCCGTGACGTTGTTTTCCGAACGCGACAGCGCGCCCGCGAGTACGGCGCTGCCGATCACGTGTTCATACGCTGTCATCAGCGGGCCGTAGTAGCGGATGCCCATCGACTCGGGCCGTTCCGGCACGAGCTGCGCGATGACGGCGCCGAGTTTCTCGGCCAGCAACAGGTACGGACGCAGCTTCGGCACGTCATCCGGCGGCACGGCCGGGAAGTTGACCGCGTTCCGGATCACACCCTCGAGCAGGTAATCCCGCACATTGATGGCGATCTCGCTGCCCACGAGCTCCTGCGCCTCGCTCGTCGACGCCGCGATATGCGGCGTGGCGACGACCTGGGGCAGCGCGGTCAGGCGTTTGTCGGCCGGCGGCTCCGATTCGAAGACGTCGAGGCCGGCGCCGCCGACGTGACCCGATTCAATCGCATCGGCCAGCGCCGCTTCGTCAATCAGCTCGCCGCGTGCGGTGTTCACGATTCGCACACCCTTCTTGCAGCGTGCCAGCCGCTCCGCGTTCATCACATGATGCGTTTCCGGGAGCGACGGCATGTGCAGCGAGATGAAATCCGCGCGCGCCAGCAGATCGTTCAGCTCGACGAGCGGTGTGCCTGCCGCTTCCGCCGCGCGTGCGGCGATGAACGGATCGTAGGCGACGATTTCCATGCCAAACGCCCGCGCCCGCGCCGCCACCTCGCGGCCGATGCGCCCGAACCCGATGACGCCGAGCAACTTGCCGCGCAGTTCGCTGCCCGTGAACTTCTTCTTCTCCCACTCGCCGCGCTTCATCGAGGCGTCGGCGGCGGCAATCGGGCGGGCGAGTGAGAGCATCAGCCCGAGTGCCAGCTCTGCGACGCTGACGGTGCTCGCCCCGGCGGCGTTCATCACCAGGATGCCGCGCGCGGTGGCGGCCGCCACGTCCACGTTGTCGACGCCGGTGCCGGCGCGGGCGATCACGCGCAGCTTCGGCGCCGCGGCGATCACGTCCGCCGTCACCTGTGTTGCGCTTCTCACGATCAGCGCGTCGGCGTCCGTGAGATCGCGTGCCAGTTCGGCCGGCTTGCGCCCGGCCTTGGTATCGACGGTCCAGCCGACGGCGCGCAAGGCGTTAGCGGCAGAGTCAGGAAGTGAATCGGCAATGACGATGTGCATGTCCCGCAAGTATAATGTCCCGTTTGCAAACCTTGATCGCACCATCGTGGTGCAAACCGCATGAAACTCCCGATTTGATGCGGGACAAACGGCGATCGGGCCTGTGTTTTCCACAAGCTTTTCCACAGTTTCTGTGAAGAACCTGAAACGCCGGAACGGGGACGTGACCTAATGCCGAATTTTTCCATCTTGAAGACGCCGACCTCCGGAACTGCCATCACCAAAAAAGGCGGCCGGCTCGTCGTCCCCGACAATCCGATCATTCCTTACATCGAAGGTGATGGCACCGGCGCCGACATCTGGCGCGCGAGCGTCCGTGTCTTCGACGCCGCCGTCGAAAAGGCCTTTGGCGGCAAGAAGAAGGTGGCGTGGTTCGAGGTGCCTGCCGGCGAGAAGGCCAAGGAGCAGTACGGCGAGTGGCTGCCAAACGACACCCTCGAAGCCGTGCGTACATACAAGGTGGCGATCAAAGGACCGCTGACGACGCCGGTCGGCGGCGGCATCCGCTCGCTGAATGTCACGCTCCGCCAGGTGCTCGATCTCTATTCGTGTGTGCGTCCGGTGCGCTATTTCGAGGGCACCCCGTCGCCGGTGAAGCATCCCGAGCTGATGGACGTGGTGATCTTTCGCGAGAACACCGAAGACGTTTACTCCGGGATCGAGTGGGCCCGCGGCACGCCGCAGGCGGAGCGCGTCATCGAGTTCCTGGCCACCGAGATGGGCAAGCGCATCCGGCCGGATTCCGGGATCGGCATCAAGCCGATGTCCGAGTTCGGGTCGAAGCGTCTCATGC
>JANPCT010000734.1:0-1908 GCA_031431095.1 Acidobacteriota bacterium
CCGCGAACGCGGCGCATGCATGAAGGCGGACGAGACGCAAACCCCCGTCAGCGCTGCAGCGCGCCGCCGACAGCCAGCCCGCTCGGCACACGCTCGGGGACACGGCGGTCGAAATCGGGGTCGTCGAGCGCACTTAGGAACGCAATGAGATCACGCTGGCCGCCGCCACGCATATTCAGCTGGCGGGCCAGCGGATCGATCTGATCGGGACTCACCAGAAGGCTGGGGCCGCGTGCTCCGCCGCCGCCGCGACCACCACCATCATCCCCGCGCCCGCCGCGGCCGCGCCCGCCGCCGCGACTGATCCGCTGATAGAAGCCGATCACCTCCGGGAGACTGGCGAATACACCGCTGTGCATGTAAGGACCAGTCACGCCCAGATTGCGCAGCGACGGCGTCCGGAAGGCGTAGGTCTTGTTGACGCCGGAATCGGACTCGAGCAGCCTGGCGCTGTCCGGCACGCCGAGGACGTGGGTGGCGAAATCCGAGAACATCGGCCCGTTATGGCAGTTGATGCATCCGATTGACTGAAACCGCTCCATGCCGCCGAGTTGCTCTGGCGTGAGTGCGGCCGTCTCGCCGCGCATGTAGCGATCGAACGGCGTATTGACGGCGATGAGCGTCCGCTCGAACGACGCGAGGGCGCGTCCGAGATTGCGCTCGTTCACCGGCGCCGTGCCCCCGTAGGCGCGGCCAAACAACCTGCGGTACTCCGGGATGGCTTTCAGCCGCGCCACCGCGGCGGCAAGCGCCCCTTCCTCCGGGTAGGCGGCGCCGCGCATCTCGTCCAGCGCCTTCAGAGGCTCCAGCGACTGCGCTTCAAGGCTGCTGACGCGGAGATCCCAGAACATCGGCGCCGATGCCGGAGTCGAAGCGGCGGTCGCCGTGAGCCCGTTGAACGCGGCGTTCAGGACCGTCTGGCTGTTGCGCTTCACCGGTCGTGCCTGATGACCCTCGGCAAAGCCCCGCGCCGGGCCGAGTCCGGCGCCGTTGGCGCCGATCGACAGATCGAGACCGTCGGAATATCCGAACGCGGGATGATGACAGGTCGCGCAAGCGACGTCCTTCTGACCCGACAGAATCGGATCCCAGAACAGCAGCCGGCCCAGTGCGACGCGCTCCGGAGTCGACGGATTGTCCGGCGGCGACGTGGCCGCGGCCGGAAGCGCCGCGAGCCGAGCCTGTGCCGCTGTGCCGGACGACGCCGCCACACCGAAGATCGTCGCGAGGCAGCCCACGATCGCGACCCACAGCGCCAGTGGAGCGCAGCCGCGATCGCGTGTGAGGTAACGTCGCAGCACGTTGCGCATGATGGATCTCCCATCTGAATCTACGCTGGACGAGCCCCGGCGATTCGCTGTCACGGTTTTTTCACGCCCGGCCATCAGTACCGGTCGGGTCGCCGCATGCTGCGCGATGGATTGCTGTCGAGGGAAGAGCGACCGTGCCACTGGCTGTTCCGTTACGGCACACCGGTGTACCGAAGCGGCATAAGCACGTCATCTGACAATTTCGCATTCGGCTGTTTCGTCCAATGTTTCCTTCCTCTTCGACCAGGGACGAGCTGGCCGCCCGCTTGCTATGGGACCGCGGGATACTCGCGCCTGCGTGTCCGCCGGCGATTGGTGCCTGAGAAAAATCCAAGCAGGATGTCCACGGAAACGCGACTCGGCGATTTGTTGATCCAGCAGCGGCTCGTCACACCCGCGGAGTTGACGCGCGCGCTCGAACGGCAGCGTCTGCAGGGTGGCCGCGTCACGCTGGGACAAATCCTCGTCAGCCAGCAGATCCTGACGCAGCGTCAGCTCGATGCGGTGCTCGATTCGTCCGGCAAGCGGCTCCGCCTGGGTGACGTGTTGCTGCGGCAGGGAACGATCAGCCGCGAACAGCTCGAACACGCCTTAGTGC
>JANPCT010000735.1:0-2614 GCA_031431095.1 Acidobacteriota bacterium
CTCCCCGCGGCGCTGATGGGTGTGCTGGCCCTGATCGCCGGCATCCTCATACTCGTCGGGCGGTGAGCGACGCGAGGAATGACAACGACCACGACCCGAAGTGACGGGCGGTTCTGGCAGCACGGCGAAAGGAATCCAGAGGACCGGGATCCTACTTGGCGGTGTCGACGAGACGTTCGATCTCGCGGTACTCGCGCCAGTGCCGCATGCTGACCGAGAGGCATCCCGCCACCGGGATGGCGATCACGACACCGGGCGCCCCGGCGACGACGGCGCCGGTCCAGACGGTCAGGATCACTGCCAGCGTCGAGAGGTGCATGCCGCGGCGGATAAGCTTTGGATAGACGACGTAGTCCTGGACGACGCGCAGCGCCGTGAGGAAGAGAACGATACCCACGACGCGATCGCCTTGGGCCGTGGCGATGAGCAAGACGGTCAGCGGACCGATCCCCGGCACGAGCTCCAGGATGCCGGCGAGCACTCCCAGTGAGATCGCCGACGATGCCCCCAACAACAGGAAGCCGGCGACGCAGGCGGCGCCGACGATGAATCCAGCCGCGACCTGCGCGCGGACGTAGCCGGCCAGCGCGCTGTTCACGTCGCGCACGTACTCTTCCGCGCGCCACTGCAGATGTCCGTGCGGCAGCACGCGCAGCGTGGAGCGCTGAAACGCGGGCGCGCCGGTCAGGAGGAAGAACGCGATGATCGGAGCCGCGGCAAGCCAGCCGGCGTACCGCGCCGCCGTGATCAGCTCGGCCAGGGTACTGCGTGTGCTGCGTTCGAGCGCCGCCGCCACCCATCCGGTTCCCTGCAGCAGCGTCTCGCGCGCGCCTGAGGGGACGGGCAGGTGTGCGACCGCCGCCTCCACGGGTTCGATTCTGCCGCTCGCGAACAGGCGATCGACTGTCGCGGGGGCCGTCACCGCCACCCAGTGCCGGACGGCCGGCGCCGACATGCGCCACAGCAGCGACGCGGGGATGAAGACGACGGCGTAGATCAGCAGGATTGCGGCGGCGTCGGAGATGGGCCGCCGGCGGCGGCCGATGCGCACGCGCCTGCGGATTGGCGGCACCGCAGGCGCCAGAAGATAGGCGAAAAAGACCGACAGGAGCAGGAAGGCGCCCGCGCCTTCAATCAGCCGCAGCATGACACCGGCGCACCCGGCCTGGACACGCGGGCCGCGACGCGCACGAACGCGACGACCAGCTCATAGTGGAATGCGGCACAGCAGGCACGGCTTGCCCGGAATAGTAGCAGCAGCGTTCGCAGCGGCGCGCGTTTATCTCGCCCCAAGGCACCGGCTTGGACCTTTCTCGATCTTCGCGCCAATATATGGGAGCCCATGATGATGGACACCCTACTGCGCGAGATCCTGACCAGCCGTGTCTACGAGGTGGCGCGGGAGACCCCGCTCGACCCGGCGCCGCGGCTGTCGCGCCGCTTTGGCAACGACGTGCTGCTGAAGCGCGAGGACCTGCAGCCGATCTTCAGCTTCAAGATCAGGGGGGCGTACAACCGGATGGCGCGGCTCTCGCTCGCTGAACGTGCGCGAGGCGTGATCGCGGCCAGCGCCGGCAACCACGCGCAGGGGGTCGCCTATTCGGCCGGACGCCTGTCGCTGCGCGCCGTGATCGTAATGCCGCGCACCACGCCGGAGATCAAAGTGGACGCCGTCCGCGCGCTCGGCGCCGACGTGGTTCTCGCGGGCGATCGGTACGGAGAAGCGGAGCTGCACAGCCAGCGGCTGGCCGAGGAGACCGGCATGGTCTTCATCCATCCGTTCGATGATCCGCTCGTCATCGCCGGACAGGGCACGGTCGCGGTCGAGATGCTGCGCCAGAGCCCAAACCTGACGGCGGTATTCGTGCCGGTTGGCGGCGGCGGCCTGATCGCCGGGATGGGCGCCTACCTCAAGGCGCTGCAGCCCGCCGTGCAGGTCATCGGCGTCGAGCCCGTCGATGCGGATGCCATGGCGCAGTCGCTCTCCGCGGGTCATCGCGTCAAGCTCGACGAAGTCGGCCTGTTCGCGGACGGCGTCGCCGTCCAGCAGGTCGGCGAGCACACGTTTCCAATCGTCCAGGCGACGGTCAGCCGGATCATCCGCGTGGACAACGACGAGATCTGCGCCGCGATCAAGGACATCTTCGACGACACCCGCACCATCGTCGAGCCGGCCGGTGCCCTGGCGCTGGCAGGTTTGAAATCATACGTGGACGCCGGACACGCGCGCGACGAGCGGCTCGCTGCGGTGCTGAGCGGCGCGAACATGAACTTCGATCGGCTGCGCATCGTCGCCGAGCGCGCCGAGCTCGGCGAAGGACGTGAAGCGCTGCTCGCGGTCACCATACCGGAGCGCCCGGGCGCCTTCCGCGCGTTCTGCGCCGCGCTCGGCGCGCGCGTCGTCACGGAATTCAACTACCGGTTGAGCGGGCGCGAGCAGGCGCAGATCTTCGTCGGCGTCGCGACAAGGTCGCACGACGAGGGACAGAAGCTTGCCGCCAGCTTACGCGAGCTGGGGTACGAGACGGCTGACTTGTCGGGAAACGAGATGGCCAAGCTGCACGTGCGGCACATGGTTGGCGGCCGTGCACCCGATGTCGCGGCGGAGCGCGTC
>JANPCT010000736.1:0-6589 GCA_031431095.1 Acidobacteriota bacterium
GGACGCAGGGGTTGCCGCCTTCGGGGGGATTCGGACCAGGGGGGACGCGCTCGATCCCTATCGCGCGTGTCTGGGCCTGGCCGCGACCGCCGCGGCAAAAGGCGCACGGGTTCACGAGCGCACTCCGGTTCGCCGCGTGCGCGCCGGACGCAAGTTCGTCGAGATCAAAACCGACAGGGGTGTCGTGACCGCCGATGCGGTCGTCATCGCGACCGGCAGGCTGCCCGACGACCTTCGCGCGCTGCGGCGGCACTTTGCGCCGACGCAGTCCTATGCGGTCGTGACCGACAAGCTCCCCGCGCCGGTGCGCCGCGAGGTCGGCGCCCGCACAGCCGCGATGCGCGACTCCGCGTCTCCTCCGCACGTCCTTCGCTGGCTGAAGGACGATCGCGTGCTTTTCTCGGGAGCCGACCAGCCACCCGTCGCCGCGCGCCTGCGCGCGAGCACGATCGTTCAGCTGGGCAACGAGTTGATGTACGAGCTGAGCACCCTCTATCCGGCGATATCGGGTGTTCAGCCCGCGTGGGCGTGGGACGTCGTGCATCACGGATCGCCCGACGGGCTCCCCGTCATCGGCCCGCACCGCAATTTTCCACGCCACCTCTTTGCGCTGGGGCACGGACGCCACGGCGCCGCAGCCGCGTGGCTCGCGGCAAGGCTTCTGTTGCGCGAGTTCCAGGGCGAGCCGGCGAAAGGTGACGATCTGTTCGGCTTTGCCCGCGTGCTCTAGATCGGTCGACGCGGGCGTTCAATCGCCGAAGATTCCCCTGAACGCGATGTCGATCTCGGGGTAACGGAAGTGGTAACCGTGGGCGAGCGGCACACCCGGCAGCGCGCGTTGGCTCGCGAGTATCGCGTCGGCCATTTCGCCGATTGCGATCCGCAGTGCCGGCCGGGGCGCTGGCAACAACGCCGGCCGGTGCATCGCCCGGCCGAGGGCTCGCGCGAATTCCGCGTTCGTGACGGGATGCGGCGCCGTCACGTTGAGTGGGCCACTGACCGCTGGAGTTTCCACGATCCAGCGCACCATCTCAATCCAGTCAAGGCGGTGGATCCACGGCATGTACTGACGTCCGGTCCCGATCGGTCCGCCGGCAAAGAACCGGAACGGGCGCATCATCTGCGGCAGCGCGCCACCCGACTTTTCCAGGACGATGCCCGTCCGCAAGACGACGACTCGTGCTCCCGCCGCCGCGGCGCGGACCGCCTCGGCCTCCCATTCGACGCAGAGATGCGCGAGGAAATCGTCTCCCGGACCTGAATCCTCCGTCAGCGCCTCCGTCCCCCGGTCGCCGTAGTAGCCGACACCGCTCGCGCTGATGAACGCCGGCGGCGGGGTGTTGGCCGTTTCGCGAAGCGCCGATATCAGCGTACGAGTGCCCTGGATGCGGCTGTCGCGCAGCGCCTGTTTGCGTGCCGCAGACCAGCGAGCCCCCGCAATCGACTCGCCAGCGAGGTTGACGACGACGGCGGCGCCCTCGAGTGTCCGCGGCAGGGCGCCAGGCCGGCCATCCGGCGCCCAGCCGACACGCGTGATGCCCGGCTTGCCGGTCCCGGATTCGTGCTGTGCCTCGGCATCGGGAAGGGATCTGGTCAACACCTGGACGTGGTGGCTCTCCTCGGCCCACGACCAGGCCAGCGCATTCCCGAGGAATCCCGAGCCGCCCGCGATGACCACCTTCATGTGTGTGTGTTGGACGTTCGGCGGCGTGGCGAAGTTTGCAGGCCAAAGTGCACTATAATCAGCTCCTATTGAACGAACTTAGAATGACTTACAAGAACTCTATGCGCCATATCGTCTGCGCTGTTTGCTTCGTGCTGCTGCCCTCCATCGCGGCTGCGCAGGAGAAGACCGTCCCGACGCCCGCCAACGTCAAGGTCGAGGGGATGCCGCCGATGCCCCAGTCGATGCTCGACCGCGTCGCGCGCTACGGTCAGTTCCGCCAGGCGCAGATGATCGCGTGGCATCCGACGAAGCGGCAGGTGCTGATCACCACGAACTTCGCCACGCCACAGCTGCACCTCGTCGAAGGGCCTCTCCAGGACCGCCGCCAGCTCACATGGTTCGCCGCTCCCGGCTTGCTCTCTCTCGTTGACGCATCGTTCGACCCTGCGGACGGTAACATGCTCGCGTTCCATTACGACCCGGCGGGCGCCGAAGCGCGATCCATTTATCGCTACGACATGAGGACAGGCGAGCCGGCGCTCGTGGTCGAGGCACAGTCCCGCTACAACGCGGTGTGGTCGCACCAGGGCAAATGGCTGGCGTACGACTCTTCCGAACGGAACGGCAAGGACCGCGATCTGTACGTCGTCGAGCCTTCCAATCCCGCAACGAAGCGGCTGGTGGCCGCGCTCGACGGTCCCTGGAGCCCGCACGACTGGTCGCCGGACGGCAGCAGCGTTCTCGTCAACGAGGTCTTCACGAACGCCGAGAACTACCTGTGGCTGATCGACGTCAAGACCGGCCAGAAGACGCCGATTACCAAACGCGGCGACGGACAGAAGGCAGCCTGGCTGAACGCGCGATTTTCCGCCGATGGCCGGAAGGTTTACGCGGTCAGCGACCGCGGCGGCGAAGCCCGGATCTGGCGGTGTGACGTCGCCGCCTGCGCGTGGACGCCCGTCAGTGCCGACGGCATCCTTGTTGACGCGGCGGGCGGCCCGCATGGCAGCGGCGGATTCGAACTCTCTGCTGACGGATCGATGATCGCGTACGTGGTCGACAAGGGAACGACGACGGAGCTGCAGGTCATCGACGCTGCGACGCTGAAGGCGCGGCCCCTGCCGGCAATCCCCAGAGGCGTCGTGTCGCAGCTCCGCTGGAGACCGGGGTCGCGTGAAATAGGGTTCACGCTCGGCTCGGTGAAGGCGCAGGGGGACGTCTACTCCGTGGACATCGGCGCGGTAGCGCTGACTCGCTGGACCAGGAGCGAGACCACCTTCAACCCGGACGTACTGCCCTCTCCTGAAGTCGTCACGTGGAACAGCTTCGACGGCGAAGTCATTTCCGGGATTCTCTACCGGCCTGCGGCGAGGTTCACCGGCGCGCGTCCCGTCATGATCCAGATCCACGGCGGTCCCGACGTCCGCGAACGGGCCATCTTCCGCGGTCGCAGCAACTTCCTTCTCAACGAGCTCGGAGTGGCGATCATCTATCCGAACGTTCGCGGCTCCGCCGGGTTCGGGCGCAAGTTCGAGCAACTCGATAACGGCCGCGGCCGCGACGGTGCGATCAAAGATGTCGGCGCGCTGCTCGACTGGATTGGCACGCGTCCTGAGCTCGATGGCACGCGCGTCGTGCTGAACGGCGTGAGCTACGGCGGCTGGCTCGCCCTCGAGTCGGGCATCGTCTACAACGACCGCATCCGCGGGGTGATCGAAGGAGCCGGGATCACCGACTTCATCACCTTCCTCGATCAGACCGATCCGGGCCGCCAGGAAAACCGCCGCGGCGAATATGGCGACGAGCGCGATCCGGCCATGCGCGAATATCTGAAGTCGATCTCGCCGGTGACGCGCGCTTCCGAGATGAAGAAGCCGACCCTGATCCTTCATCCCGGCAAGGACACCAGGGTTCCGGTTGGCCAGGCGGAGGAGCTGGTCAAGGCCTTGAAGGCGAACAACGCGCCGGTCTGGTACCTGGAGTTCAGCGAAGCGAACCACGACACGCTTCCTGGAGTGGGCGGTACGTATCTCTTGACCACATGGATGTGGTTCTTCAAGAACTTCGTGCTGAACTAACCGGCCAGCTCGCCGTCGCGCGCGGCCTGGCGGCCGGCCTCGACGTCCACTCGCGTCAGCAGGGCGCCGCCGATGATGAAGAACGCGAGCACCGACAGGATCGCGTTGCGGCTGGTGCCGCTGTGCGCCACCACCCAGGCGAACAGCGCCGGTCCCAGGATGCCGGCGTAGCGCTCGAAGACCCCGAAGAAGGCAAAGAACTCCGACGACTTGTGCTTCGGGATCATGCTCGCGAACAGCGAGCGGCTGAGCGCCTGCGTTCCTCCCTGCACCATGCCGACCATGATCGCGAGCAGGTAGAAATGCGTCGCGGTGCGCATGAAGTAGCCGAGAATCGTGATCACGGAATAGGTCGCCAGTCCCACGAACACCGCGCGCTTCGGACCGATGCGCGCCGCAAAGAGCCCGAACAGGAAACCGAACGGGACGCCGATGAATTGCGTGATCAGCAGCGCCGCGATCATCGCGTTCTCGTCGATGCCGATCTCGGTGCCGTAGGTCGTCGCCATCCGGATGATCGTCTGGATGCCGTCGTTGTAGACCAGGAAGGCAAGCAGCAGCATGAACGCCTGACGGTAGCGCCGCAGCTCGCGCAGGGTTTCGAGGAGACGGCGCATGGCGCTGCCGAGCGCGGGCCCGGTCACCCGCTCCGCCGGGTTCAACCGCACCGGCGGTTCCGGCACGTGACGAAACAGCGGGATCGAGAACAGGAGCCACCACAGAGCGACGCTTGCCAGGCTGGCACGCACCGCCACCTCGCGGTTTGCAAGGAGGAACCACTGCGGCTTGCTCATCATCAGGATGTTCACTGCGAGCAGCACCCCTCCGCCGAGATAGCCAAGCGCATATCCCGCCGTCGACACGCGATCGAGCTCCTCCTTCGCCGCGATGTGGGGCAGCAGCGATTCGTAGAACACGATGCTCCCCGCGACACCAACGTTGGCGACGACGAACAGCGCCAGCGCGAGCTGCCAGTCACCGCGCGTGATGAAGAACATCGCCGCGGTCGCGACGGCACCCACACCCATGAACAACCCGAGCAGCCGCTTCTTGAGCGGCGCATGGTCCGCCATCGCGCCGAGGACCGGCGCGAGGATCGCCACGAACAGAATGGCGATGGTCGTCGCCCAGGCAAAGCGGCTGGTCGCAACCGGTCCGGGCAGTCCGGCGGCGGCGACCTTCTGAAAATAGATCGGGAAGATGGCTGCGACGATGGTGGTCTGGAACGCCGAGTTGGCCCAGTCGTACATCGCCCATGCCCGCAACTCACGGCGGCCGAGGCCGATCCGATCCAGCAGGCTGGCCCCGAGCGTCATCTCAGCGGCGCCACCGGCGGGATCACGGTCGGTGGTGCGAGCACCCAGGTGAGGCTGACGTCCCAGACTGCGTGTTCCTGCGGCAGCCACGCCGGGAGGCTCTGCCAGCCGCTTCCACCGGGAAACCGCGGCGACGACACGACCGCTTGCGTCGCCGGCAGCCGGCTTTCGAAGCCGTTCCTGAACGAGGCGCGCCACGTAACGCCCTCGGGGGGCACGCCGATGTATGCCGCGCGCCATCGGCCGCGCACGAGGATGCCGGGAAGATTGCTGCGGGACGGCTGCACCCCCTCTGGCAGGACGAACGCTGCGGTGAGGCCGCGCGCCTGCGGTGTCACCGTCATCGTGACCTCGACGCCTGCGGCGACGGGCCTGATGGCGAAAGCGCTGATCGCCGCGGGAGCGACCCCCGGCGACGGTGCAGTGGCGCGAAACACATAAGGGGAACTGAGCCGGCCCACCGGCACTGTTGCCTGCGGCGTGTCGGTCGCACGGTACCATCCGGCCGGCGCACCGGCGTCGAGATCGAGGCCCGGTTCCTGCGAGCCGACCTCGTAAGTGGCGGTCGTGGCCGCCGGCTCGGTCAGCACACGCATGAAACGGCGCTGCGGTTGAGTGAACGTGTAGGCGGGCGCGGCGTAGGCGAGCCCGGCAGTCACGACGACCGTCAGCAGGAGCGCCGCGGTGACGACCGAGGGACGGACCAGCGGGCTGCTCGCAGCCGCGACGGCGACAAACGGCGGCGCCACGATCGCGCCGCACGCCAGCATCAGTGCGGCGTAGGCCCACACCGGCGTGACAAACGGCATGCGTCCGAGCAGCGCGACCATGAAGCGCAGCAGCTCGACGGTGTCTCGAAGCCATAACGTCCCCGCGACGGCGAGCACGACGACCGACACCGCGCGAACCGCGGGAGCGCTGCTGGACGGAACGGCAAGCAGACCGACGCCGGCGACGAGCAGAGGCAGCGTCCACAAGTATCCCGCACCGGGCGCGAACGCCGCTGTCACGCCTGCCATCGCCACCCATAACGGCAGAGTGAGGCTCCAGACCAGAATCGGGTGCCTCGGCCCGTGCGCGCGCGCCGGCAGCAGGGAGCCGAGGCGTACGACCAGCCACCCGGCGAGGACGCCAAGCGCGAGCAGCATGAGGAACATGCGATCCGGACGCGCGTACCAGGGATGGAACACGCTGCGCGACGCGCGCAGCAGCCATGTGCCGCCGAGCATCGCGGCGGCAATGGTCGCGACACCGAGCAGCGCCCACGCCGCATCGAGCAGCCAGCGGCCGATACCGACGAGACGCAAGCCGGCGCCGAGTGTCTTGAACCAGGCAAGCAGCCCGCACACCAGCGACAGTGCGGCAATCATCCAGGACGTGGTCGGCCCCCATGACATCGCGACGACCTGCCCGACGTCGAAGAACGTCTGATCGGCGCCGGATCGGCGCGACAGATCGAGGGCGTCGAGCGAGAGGGCCGTCTCGACCGCGTTCTCTCCGGTCAGACGACGCGTGTCGTCGGCGAGCCG
>JANPCT010000737.1:0-4495 GCA_031431095.1 Acidobacteriota bacterium
ACATCTCGATCGCAGACGACGACGAATTGCTGCGGCTCCTTGCCAGGAGTGGCTGCCGGCAGATTCTGATCGGTCTCGAGTCGGTGTCGCCGAGCTCGCTCGACGGCATCGACCGCGCCAACTGGAAGCTGAAGCGGCTGAACCAGTACGCCGACTCAATCAAGAGGATCCAGTCCTACGGCGTCACCGTCAACGGCTGCTTCATCGTCGGCAACGACGGGGACGATCCTGGTGTGTTCGAGGCGCTCCGCAATTTCATCGAGAAGAGCGAGCTGCTCGAAGCGCAGGTCACCATCCTGACGCCATTCCCCGGGACGCAGTTGCTGCGCCGGCTCCAGGCAGACGGGCGCCTGCTCTACGACAAGATCTGGGACAAGTGCACGTTGTTCGACCTGGTGTTCGAGCCGAAGCAGATGACCGCCGACGAACTGGTTGACGGTCACACCTGGCTGATGACGCAGATCTACAACAAGGAACAGTACACGCGGCGGAAGCGCCACTACGTGAACATCATGAAGGAACTGCAGCTGCCCTGGTATCAGGGGGAGAGCGCGTCGCTCGAGTTGTTCCAGTAGACGGAAGCCGCGTTCTGAGCACTAGGTGCCGGGTGGCGCCTGGTCCTCGCCGTGGGCGAGCACCGGCAGTTCCGCCGTCAGATAGAGCTGGCGGCACGCGTGGCGGCGGACCTTGCCGCTGGTGGTGCGCGGGATCGCGCCGGCCGGGACGAGGCAGACGCGGTCCGGGCCGAACAGGAAGGCCTCGTGGCAACGTTCGCGGATGCGGCGCGCGAGCGCGTCCAGCTCGCCGGCCTGTCGGCACCGTGTTTCCGCGACGACGATCACCAACGGTTCGGCCGAGTCCGGAAGATCGAACGCCACGGAGCCGCCGCGGATGACGCCTTCGGCGGCCGAGTTCACCTGCTCGATATCCGGCGGGTGTTAGTTGCGGCCGTGACGGATGATCAGGTCCTTCAATCGGCCGGTCAGATAGAGGCGGCCATCGGCGAGATAGCCGAGGTCTCCCGTGTGCAGCCATCCGTCCTGAACGGCCGCGGCGGTTTCTTCAGGACGGTTGTGATACGCGTGCATGACCGACGGGCCGCGCACGACCACTTCTCCGACCGTCCGCTCCGCGCACACCCTGCCGCCGCCGTCAACGATCTGTACGCGCTGCGACGCGAGCGGCCGGCCGACCGACATCAAGGTCCGCGTGCGCCCGCCCGTGTCCGCCGCCGGCACCGCGCGCGCGTCATGCTCGAGAGCATCCGCCTCGACGACATCGACGAGGCGCTCTCCTTCATCCGAGAACGTGACGGCGAGCGCGCTCTCGGCGAGGCCATAGACGGGACGGACCACGCCCGGCCGAAGGCCGAGCGGTGCGAACGTTCGCTCGAACTCCTCCACGGCGGCCACGTCCACAGGCTCGGCGCCGTTCAGCGCGGTGCGGAGACTCGCGAGCGACACCCCGGCCAGTTGTCCGATCGGCGCGTGGCGCACCGCGTGCGCGAATGCGAAGTTGGGCGCCAGCGTGATGGTGGCGCGAAACGCGCCAATGGCGCGGAGCCACGACGAGGGCTCCTTCACGAACAGCGTCGTCGGCAGCAGCAGCACCGGCGTGCGGCTGTACAGCCCCGTCAGCGCCGCGCCGATCAGCCCCATGTCGTGATGCAGCGGCAGCCAGCTGACACACGAGGACGTCTCGCGCGCGATCGCATCGGCGATGATCGACGCATTGGCCACGATGTTCGCGTGCGTGAGCAGCACACCTTTCGGGCGGCTCGTGCTGCCCGATGTGTACTGGAGCAACGCGTCGGCGGACGCGTCGGCGGGCGGTGGCGGCACGCCGCCGGCCGGATCCCCATCCGCGTTGATCACGCGAAGAGGTCCAGTAGCGGCCGCCGCGGCATCCTCGAGGACGTCGAAGTAGCGGCCGGTCGTGACCAGGAGTGCGGCCCCCGAATCAGCGACGATGCCAAAGACGAGATCGCGGTACCAGGCCAGCCGCGCCGGCTTCAGCGACGGCGGCGTCGCAATCGGTACCGGTACGCCACCGGCGGCCAGGATTCCGAAGAACGCGGTGACGAACGTCGCCGAGGTGGGCGCGGCGAGCAGGACCGGCTGACCGGGGCTGAGACCCGCGGCCTTGAGCCGATCGGCCTGCCCAAGCGCGCCATTCCAGAGCGCGGACCACGACAGCGGCTCGGCCAGGCGGCCGTCTGTCGAGAAGAAGAAGGCAGGTAAATCGGGATACCGTTCCGCAGGCCGGGCAACGACGTCGAGCAGGGTCGTTCCTCTCGGCTCGTTCCACAGGGCGCGTCGTTGCGCCGAATCAATGACCTGCGCGGCTTCGCTGATGGGGATGGCCGCCATCAGCCTCGCGCGTCGGGTTTGCTCGCCAGCGCCGTCACACACTGTCCGGCCAGCGTGCGATCGAGGGTCGCGGGAACGAGGCCCGCCGCCGTCAGCAATTCGCGCAGGCTGGTCTCGTCCACGTAGGCGTAGGCGCCGCGGCGCTGCTGCCGCTGAATTCGACGGACGTAGTAGAGGATACGCGCCGTGTTCCAGGAATAGCGCAGGGCGAAGCTGATGGTCGCGGCAAGGCTGGTCGCCTCGCGCTCCGCCCGCAGGCTCTCGAAGTACACCGACAGCGCGTTGAACCCTTCGGCGAACGCGGTGATGACGAGACGCCCTCCGGGGCGCAGCACGCGCGCCAGCTCGCCAACGGCGAAGCGCTGCTCGGCGCGGCTCAGGACGTGCAACACGGCGCTGCACGCGACGAGATCGAACGTCCCATCGGCGAACTCGAGCGGGCGGGTCAGGTCGCCGAACTGGAACGTCGCGGCCGGAGCCTTGCGGCGGGCCAGCACGAAGGCCGGCTCGCAGAAGTCGATCCCGGTCACGTTCGCGCCGCTGCGAACGAGCGCGACGGCCAGGTTGCCCGAACCGGTTCCGGCGTCGAGAGTCCGGTCTCCCGGACGCGGATCCAGCAGTTCGATCTGCCGTGCGATCATCGTCTGGTAGGGACGCGACTGGTTCAGCGTGTCGTAGACAGTGAAATACCGCGACCAGAAGATCTGGGCCTCGCCCGGCGCGGTGGCTGCAGCAGCGGTGTGAGTGGAGGACGACGTCATGAGTGGACCTGGGACGCAGCCGAACGCGGATGATATGCGGTCGCGATCAGGGCGTCAACCGCCGTCCGTTCATGCGGGCGCCTGGACGCTGTGGCTGATCGTCGGCGCGATCGGCGTGCACATCTTCGAGGAGCACGCGCTGAACTTCAACGGCTGGGCGGCGCGGACGCTGCACGTGCCGCTCACGTCCGAGGATTTTCACCTGACCAACGCCGGCGTCATCCTCTATTCGATCGCCTGTGCCGTCGTCGGCTGGCGAGCGCCGGCGATCGCCCTGTCGAGCGCCGCGCTCGTCTTCATCAACGCGCTGGGATTCCATCTGCTGTCGTCGCTGCTGCTGCGCGCCTACTCGCCGGGGACGACGACGAGTGTCGCCCTCTTCGTGCCGGCGGCCATCGCCGCGTATCGGGCGGCGGCGCGCGACGGCGTGCTGACGCCGCGCGTCGTCTGGCTCTCGGCCGGCATCGCGCTGATGTGGCATGCCTATCTGGCCGCCGTGTACGCGATGAAGTACTTCGCGCCGCTGTACTCGTGAGGCGGGGGCGTCCCTGCTGTCAGGCGGGCGTGCCCGGGGCGGTGGCGGCAGGCGTCTCCCACTTGATGATGCCCAGGTCCAGCACGAAGATCGCATACAACACGGGCACCAGGATCAGGGTGACGAAGGTCGCGACGGTGAGTCCGCCGATTTGGGTGTAGCAGAGCCCCTCCCAGAGCGGCCCGCCGTGCAGCGCCAGCGGAATCAACCCGAAGACCGTGGCGCCGACCGTGATCATCACCGGGCGCAGCCGGACGATCCCGGCGTCGAGCAGCGCGTCGCGCAGCGGTTCCCCCTCCGCGTGCATCTCTTCGATGAAGTCGAACAGCACGATCACGTGGCTGACGATCACGCCGATCAGGCTGGCGACGCCGAGGAACGCCATGAACCCGAACGGCGCGTCCATGACGATGAGGCTGACGAGGGCGCCGACGATGCCGAACGGGATCGCCGAGAAGACCACGAGCGGCTTGACCGCGCTCTTGAACTGGATCACGAGCGCGAGGAAGATCGCCATCACCGACACCAGCATGACGACGCTCAGCTCGGCGAACCCTTTGGTCTGTTCCTCCTCCTCGCCGCCGACATGCAGGACGTAGCCGGAGGGCAGCGTCGCGGCGAACCGATCGAGCCGTTCGCGGGCGGCCGACAGGACTTCGGACGGCAGCGCCGCGCCTTCGGGAAACGCCGACACCGTAATCGTGCGGAACTGGTTGCGGCGGCGGATCTTCTCGGTGTCCATCTGGTACTTCACGCGCGAGACCTGCTGCAGAGGGACCCGGGTGGTGCCCTGGAGCGGGTAGACGTAGAGGTTCTGGACGTCGGTCATG
>JANPCT010000738.1:0-11234 GCA_031431095.1 Acidobacteriota bacterium
GGGCTTCGAGAAAGCGCCGGGATGACTAACGAGTCTTCAATGGCGCAATCCGTCCGGCCCGCCGCAGCAGGAATGGTGGTGCCGGTGGTGGTGCGCGAGTCGAAACATCTCCAATGAGCCTATTGCTTCGCCGCGGTCGAAGTCAAGCGCGCGACCGACGTCTTGCCGTCGGCGCTGCGTCTGTCGTTTGCGCCCCAGGCGGTGCCCCCCGGGTCGACGCCGATTGAATTGGCGTCCCCCTGGGTTGCCGCGGGCGTAACCGCGTGCCCCATCGCGCGAAGCTTGACCACGAGATCGTCACTGGCGCCGCGCTCCACGCTGACCGTGTCGGGCAGCCACTGGTGATGCATGCGTGGCGCCTCGACCGCGGCACGCGCGTTCATTCCGAACTCGGTGGCCGCGAGCACGATCGTGAACACCGTGTTGATGATGGTGCGCCCGCCCGGTGAACCCGTGATCAGGACCACCTTGCCGTTCTTCGAGACGATCGTGGGCGTCATCGAGCTCAGCATGCGCTTGCCGGGCTCGATCAGGTTCGCGGGGGTGCCGATCGTTCCGTCCGCAAGCGTCACACCGGGGTTCTTGTTGAAGTCCCCCATCTCGTTGTTCAGGATGAAGCCGGCGCCTTTGACGACGACGCGAGAGCCGTAGCCGCCTTCGAGCGTATAGGTGTTGCTGACGGCCATCCCGTTCCGGTCGATCACCGAAAAGTGCGTGGTCTCGTCCGGCTCCGGCGCGCCGGCCGTCGTGATGATGTCCTGGCCCAGTTCGAGGCTGCTGGTCGCCTTCGCGGGATCGATCGTCCCGGCCAGTGTGCGCGCGTAGTCCTTCGACAGAAGCTTCGAAAGAGGAACCTGGACGAAGTCAGGATCGCCGAGGTAGCGCGCGCGATCGAGGTAGGCGCGCCGCATCGCTTCGATTTCGAAGTGCTTCGCTTCGGCGGAATTGAATCCCTTGGCCTTGAGGTCGAAGTTCTCGAGCATGTTCAGCATCTCGATCAGCGCGACACCGCCGGAGCTGGGCGGCGGCATGGAGGCGATATCGAAGCCGCGGAACGTGCCTTTCACCGGCGCGCGCTCCTTTGCCGCGTAGGCGGCGAGATCCTCCCTGGTGATGATCCCGCCGTTCGCCCCAAGGTCGTCCGCGATTCTGTCGGCGATCCATCCTTTGTAGAACGCGTCGGGCCCTTCGGTGGCGATGGCGCGCAGCGTCCTGCCGAGATCCTTGAGGACGATGCGATCGCCGCCGGCCCATGATCCGCCGCCGGTCTTCCCGTAGGCTTCGACCGACGCCGGGAACCGGCCCATCGCCCCGGCGAGCTGCGCGTTCAGGCCGCGCGCGAGCGCGTCCGACACGACGAACCCGTCCTCGGCGAGCTGCACCGCCGGCATGACGACGTCCTTCCATGGCAGGCGGCCGAAGCGCTTGTGAGCGAGCGCCAGTCCGCGCACAGTGCCCGGCACCCCCGGCGCCAGGTAGCCGGCATTGGTGAGGGCGCCGTCTACTTTCCCGTCGCGGATGTACATCGCTCGGGTTGCCTTCAGCGGCGCCTTCTCGCGGTAGTCGAACGTCGTGACCGTGCCGTTCGCCGATCGGACCACCATGAAGCCGCCGCCGCCGATGTTTCCCGCGCTCGGCAGTGTGACGGCGAGCGCGAACGCCGTGGCCACCGCTCCGTCAACCGCGTTCCCACCCTTCGCCAGCACGCTTGCCCCGGCATCGCATCCGGGTGCGGACGTGCACACGACCATGCCGTCCTTCGACGGTACGCCGTCGTCTGCGATGCCCCGCACTGCCGGCGCAGCGGGAATCGACATCGCAGTGACCAGCAGGACCATAGCTGCGCGCATCGTCTTCATCGCCGCAGCTTACTCCTCCTTTCGGGGCAGTGCATCCGGCCCGTTCGAGTGGGTGAGCGCGCCGGTCGGTGCCACGGGCGCGGGACTTGCGAACCCGTCCCAGCGGATGGAAATCCGGCCAGGCTACCTTGCGCCGCACAACGAGTACTGCCCGTCTGGAACGGCGGGGGAGCAGGTGAGGGAATTCAAGCGCCGGGTGGTTCACGCCTGGCGGGACCGAGATGTCGGATCAGGACTGGCATCGGATCCAAGAGCGATCTCGAAGGCGCCAGGCTTCATCACCCGTCCGTATTAAGCTTGCCGGGTGCTGAACATGCTGTGGGGGTTGCTGCTCGCTGTTGCCGTAGCGGGCGGCCAGGGCACGCCCGCCCCCAAGCCGATCACCGTATCTGCCGCGGTCAGCCTCACCGATGCCCTGACCGCAGTCGCGGCCGCCTACGCGCGGACCGGCGGCGGCGTGCGATTCAACTTCGGGGCGTCGAATGTTCTCGCGCGCCAGATCGTCAACGGTGCGCCAGTGGACTTGTTCGTGAGCGCCGACGAGGCGCAGATGGATGTCGTCGCGGCCGCCGGGCTGCTGACAGAAGGGACGCGCATCGATCTCCTGCGCAACCAGCTTGCGGTCGCCGTTCCGAGCGACCGCCCGCGCCTCTTCAAGAGCATTCGCGACCTGACCGATCCGGCGTTCAGGCGTATTGCGACGGGAGACCCCGCCGCTGTTCCGGTCGGTGTGTACGCGCAGCGCTATCTGGAGAAAGAAGGCTTGTGGGCTCTCCTCCAGCCCCGCATCATCCCGGCGGGCAGCGCTCGCGCGGCGCTGGCGGCAGTCGAAGCCGGAGCGGCGGACGCCGCGATCGTCTATCGGACCGACCTCCGCGTGTCGCTGCGTGCGACCGTCGCGTGGGTCGTGCCGGTCGAGAGTGGTCCGCGCATCCTCTACCCGGCGGCCATCGTCCGCAGCACGACGGCCGACGTCGAGGCGCAGAGGTTTCTCGACTTCCTGCGGGGCGCCGCTGCCGCCCGGATCTTCGAACGGTTTGGCTTCGCCTCGGCCCGTCCCTGATAACGCTAGCAATGGACGTCTGGCGGATCACATGGTTTACCGTCCTCTGCGCCGCCGGCGCAACCGCGGTGGCTCTGCCGCCAGGGGTGGTGCTGGCATGGCTCCTGGCGCGCCGGAAGTTCCGCGGCCGCGCGCTCGTCGAGACCTTCGTCTCGCTGCCGCTGGTGATGCCGCCGGTGGCCACCGGCCTGATCCTGCTGATGCTGTTCAGCCGCCGCGGCAGTGCCGGCCACCTGCTCGAACGAATCGGCATCGAGGTCGTCTTCACGTGGAAAGCGGTGGTGCTGGCGATGGCCATCATGGGCCTGCCGATGCTGGTGCGCACCGCCCGCGCCGGATTCGAGCAGGTCAACGCCCGGTTCGAGGACGTCGCGGCGACGCTCGGCGCGCCGCCGGCGCGCATCTTCCTCACCATCAGCCTGCCGCTGGCGTGGCCGTCGGTGCTTGCCGGCGCGGTGCTGGCGTTCGCGCGCGCGCTCGGTGAATTCGGCGCAACGATCATCGTCGCCGGGAACATTCCGGGAGCGACGCGGACCCTCGCCGTGGCGATTTACGGCTATGCCGAGACCGGGCAGGATTCGCTCGCCTTCGCGCTCATCCTCGTTTCGGTGGCGATCGCATTCGCGGCGCTATGGACGGCCAACCGGCTGGTCGAACGGAGCGCGACGTGATCGATCTCGACATCGAACTCGCGCAGGGGACGTTCCTGCTCGAGGCACGCGTAAAGCTTGTCGGCCGCGCCGCCGCCCTGTTCGGCCCGTCGGGCGCAGGAAAGACGACCATCCTGGATGCGATTGCCGGACTTCGCACCCCACGCCGCGGTTCCATCACCATAGACGGCCGAAGCCTGTTTTCATCGCAGCGGCGCGTGAACCTGCCACCGCACCAGCGGCGCGTCGGCTACGTGCCTCAGGACGTGTCGCTCTTTCCGCACATGGACGTGCGGCGCAACCTGCTCTACGGCCGCCACCCCGGCATCTCCCCCGACTTCGAGCGCGTCGTGGGGATGCTGGAGATCGCGTCGCTGCTCGATCGACGCGTCACCGATCTGTCGGGCGGCGAGCGTCAGCGTGTGGCGCTCGGCCGCGCACTCATATCCGGTCCATCGGTGCTGCTCCTCGACGAGCCGCTTGCGGCCGTCGACATACCGTTGCGCCGGCGCATCCTGCCGTACCTTCAGCGCGTCCGCGACGAGTTGATCGTGCCCATCATCTACGTCTCTCACGACCGTGAGGAGGTAGACGCCCTGGCCGACGCCGTCGTGATCGTGGAGGCGGGCCGCGTCCGTGGCGTGGAGGAAGTCACTCGACGTCCGCAATGAGAGGCGGCGCTACCGCCTCCGGGGGCACCAGGCACGGGGCACAGGGCAGAGGCATTGGGCTCGGCGGACGCGCGGCTCGGGGCTGAGGCTACTAAGGGCGAAAGCCGGCCCGATCTGCTAGCATGCAGCGCCCCCGTCACTCGCTCGATCCGCCCCGATCCGAGAGGAAACAACATGAGATCTTCCCGCCCGCAACTTCTCGTCGCGATGGCTGCCCTGGCCATTGCGCCGCTCTTCGGCCCCGCCGCTTCGATGCAGCAGGCGGCGAAGCGGCCGGTCGAGGTGGAAGACGTCATCGCGTGGAAGAGCCTCGGTGCTCCCGTGCTGTCGAACGACGGTCAGTGGTTCGCCTACCGGCTGGCGCCGCAGGAAGGGGATGCCGAGGTTGTCGTCCGGCAGACGCGCGGGGGCGACAAGACGATGCGATTCCCCGTCGGCGAGGTTCCCCAGGGCGCGGGTGGCGGCGGGCGCGGCGGGCCGGTCGGGGCGTCGTCACCGGTCGCCTTTTCCGACGACGCGAGGTGGGTCGCGTTTTCCACCTATCCGACACGATCGGCGGCACAGCGCCTGAGGCGTCAGCGACGGCCGATTCAGTCCGGTGCCATGGTGCTCAACCTGGCGACGGGAGAGAAGAAGGAATATCCAAAGATCCGCCGCTTCGCCTTTTCCGGCGAGTCGTCCGGCTGGGTGGCGCTGCATCGTTATGGTCCCGACGCCCCCGGGGGCGCGCCTGCTGCCGCAGCCGCTGGCGCGGGGCGCGGAGCCGCAGGCGGGACAGGCGCAACGCCGGACCGTCCGCGCGGCACCGACCTGATCCTTCGCGACCTCACGAAGGCCGTGGACCTGAACGTCGGCAACGTGAGCGACTTCTCGTTCCGCAAGGACGGCAAGTTGCTCGCTCTCGCGATCGATGCCCAGGACAAGGCCGGCAACGGCATTCAGCTTCGCGACATGACGACCGGCGCGGTGTCGGTGCTCGACAGCGGCAATGCCTCGTACGAGCGCATTTCGTGGAGCGACAAGGGTGACGCGCTCGCCGTGCTGAAGGGCACCGACGACCGCGCCTATCGCGACAAGTTCTACGCCGTCGTCGGCGTCACCGGCCTGGGATCGGCCACCACGAAGTCCGTGGTCTTCGATCCAGCCGCCGATGCGTCTGTGCCAAAGGGCATGTCGGTCAGCCCGAACCGCGATCCGCTGTGGACCGACGATCTGGAGGCGCTCCTGTTCGGCTTGTACGAGCCGCGACGCAAGGAAGGTCCGGACGACGCCTCTACGGAAGCCGGCGACGCGGCGTCCGGACCGGCCGATCCGCCTGCCCCTGCTGCTGCCGCCGACGGCGCCGCGGCCGACGAGAAGGTGGATCTCGTCCTGTGGCATTACAAGGATCCGCGTCTGCAGACGCAGCAGGAAGTGCAGGAGTCGCGGGATCGCGCCTACAACTACGTCGCCCAGTACCGCGTGCAGTCGAAGAGGTTCCTCCGGCTCGCCGACGACGCGATGCGGAACGTCACCGTCAATCCGAGACAGAGCAAGTGGGGATTCGGCAGCGACGATCGTGAGTACGAGCTGCTCGGCAGCCTGGACGGACGGCGTCACGAAGACATTTTTGCCATCGACTTGACCACGGGCGCCCGGAAGCTGGCCGTCCCGCACGTGCGCTACTTCTCGGGTCCTTCCCCGGACGGCTCGAAGCTTCTCTACTACGAGGGCGGCGACTATCACGTCTACTCGCTGGCCACGGGACAGGACAAGAACATCACGGCAGGGCTGCCGGTGTCGTTCGTCGATCTCGAGGACGACCACAACAACGTCAAGCCGCCGGTGAATGCCATCGGCTGGACCAGCGACAACCGCACGGTGCTTCTGACCGACGCGTGGGATATCTGGCAGGTCTCGTCCGAAGGCGCGGCCCCGGTGAACCTGACCGTGAACGGGCGCAAGGATTCGATCCGCTACCAGCGCCGGTTCCCCCTCGAACCCCGCGACGAACGTGACAACGGCATCGACCTCTCGCGGCCACAGTTCTTCGCCGCGTACGGCGAGTGGACGAAGAAAGCCGGCATCGCGCGCGTCGACCCCGGGAAGTCGGGTGCGACGATGCTGACGTGGGCGGAGGCGTCGTATCCGCAGCTCATGAAAGCCGCCGGCAGCGACACCTACGTGTTCAGCCGGGGAACGTCGGTCGAGCCGACGGACTACTACGTCGCCGACGCCTCGCTCTCGAATCCATCCCGGCTGACCGACCAGCGTCCCCAGGTCGATCAGTTCGCGTGGTCGCCCGGCGTGCGGCTCGTCAACTATACGAGCGAGAAGGGAGACAAGCTGCAGGCGGCGCTCTTCCTGCCGGCCAACTACGAAAAGGGGAAGGCGTACCCCACCATCGTGAACTTCTACGAGAGGATGTCGCAGACGGCCAATCAGTTCGTCAACCCGTCCGCCAACGGCTTCAACCGGTCGGTCTATACCAGCGCCGGCTATGCGGTGTTCGTCCCCGACATCACCTATCGCGTGAACGATCCAGGCATGTCGGCGGTCTGGTGCATGGTGCCCGCAGTCAAGGCCGCGATCGCGACCGGCATCGTCGACGCGAAGAAGATTGGCATCACCGGCCATTCGTGGGGCGGTTACCAGACGGCGTTCCTCATCACCCAGACCGACCTGTTCGCCGCCGCGGTCGCCGGCGCACCGCTGACCGACATGGTGAGCATGTATTCGCTGGTCTACAAGAACTCCGGCGGATCGAACGGCGCGATCTTCGAGAGCAGTCAGGGGCGCTTCAAGGGAGGGTTCTGGGACAACTGGGATGCCTACTACCGCAACTCTCCGGTGTTCTTCGCGAAGAACGTCAAGACGCCGCTGATGATCCTGCACAACGACAAGGATGGCGCCGTCGACTTCACGCAGGGCGTCGAGTACTTCAACACCCTCCGGCGAATGCAGAAGCCGGTGATCATGCTGGAATACATCGGCGAAAATCACGGCCTGGCCAAGCCGTCGAACCAGCGGGACTACACGGTGCGCATGAAGGAATATTTCGATCACTACCTGATGGGCGCCCCTTCACCAGACTGGATGGTCAACGGCGTCCCGCGCCTGAAGATGGACGAACACCTGAAGGAACGGGCCAAGCCGAAGACGCCCGCGAAGAAGATCACCACAACGGCCGAGGGCCGCTGAACGTGCGAAACCAGCTATTGCGAGGGTTGAGCCTTTTCGTGATCAGCGCAGCATTCAGCGGCGCGCCGGCGCAGCACCAGCCGTCGCCCGCAACGGCCGCGGAGTTCGTGTTCGAAACGGCGCCGTTCGCGAGCGCGCACGCGTCGACGCTTGTTGAGACTGGCGACGGGCTGGTTGCCGCATGGTTCGGCGGCACGCGCGAGCGCGCCCCCGACGTCGGCATCTGGGTGTCGCGGCGTTCCGATGGCCGGTGGACGGCGCCTGTTGAAGTCGCCAACGGCGTGATGCCGGACGGGACGCGGTACGCGTGCTGGAACCCGGTGCTGTTCGCGCCGTCGGCAGGCGTGTTGACGCTCTATTACAAGGTGGGCCCAAGTCCCAGCGAGTGGTGGGGCATGGAGCGCTCGTCGCGTGACTCCGGCCGGACGTGGACGGCGGCGCGCCGCCTTGCCGACGGCATTCTCGGACCGATCAAGAACAAGCCGGTGCGCGCGCCGGACGGCGCGATCGTGGCTCCGAGCAGCACCGAAACGACTGAACGCCCGAGCAAGTGGCGGGTGCACTTCGAACGGAGCACCGACAACGGTGCGACGTGGACTTCCTCGTCGCCTGCGGCGGCAGCCGGAGCGGTCGAGATCGATGCCATCCAACCGGCGATCCTCGTGCATCCGGGCGGCGTGCTGCAGGCCGTCGGTCGATCGAAGAGCAAACGCGTCTTCGAGACGTGGTCCCGCGACGCCGGGAGGACCTGGACGGCGCTTGCGCTCACCATGCTGCCGAACCCCGACGCCGGCATCGACGCCGTCACGCTGCGCGACGGCCGCCATCTCGTCGTCTACAACCACAGCACGGACGCGCGCTCGCCGCTGAACGTTGCGATCTCCAAGGATGGAACGGTCTGGGAGGCCGCGCTGGTGCTCGAACGCGAGCCGGGCGAGTACTCATACCCCGCCGTCATCCAGGGGAACGACGGTGTCATCCACGTCAGCTACACGTGGAAGCGGCTGCGCATCAAGCACGTCACCATCGATCCGGCCACTCTGTCCGGGGCTCCCATGGCTGACGGGAAGTGGCCGCAGGACCGCCGCTGAACTGCGCCGACCCGATCGGCCACGCCACGCTCGACGTCATCACGTCTTTACCGCGCTACGACCCACCGACGATCGTCTTGCGCGCGCGAACGGTGACGCCGCGCCGCAGCACCCGCACGTCGACTTCGCGCAGTTCGGCGCCCCTGCCCACTGGCGGGTCACCGACGCCGAGCAGGTAATAGTTGGCGGACTCGGCGAGAATGCGGTCGACCGCGCCGCTGGTGTCGTTGCCGTTGATAAAGGCAAGGCCGCCGGTCTCGCGGGCCCAGCCGGCGCCGCCCGAGTCGGCGCTTCGCGCGCCGAGCCCGCCAGGGTCGATGACGTAGAGATTGACGTTCGACGCTGCCATCGCCTGCATCGCCGCGACCCACTCCTTGCGGGGATCCATTCCGACCGCCGGCGGTGGAATCGGGCGGTCGAACAGCCAGCCCGAGCCAATTGCGACGATCGTCTTCCGCCGATCCGATGCCTCCGCCATTTGCCGCGACAGCGCCGAAACGGTCTGGAGAACGTGCTCGCCGAGGCGGTCGATCGGAATGGTCCCTACCGCCTGCAGCGGAGCACCGTCGATCATCCGCAGCAGGCGCGTCTTGTCGTCGGTGCTCTCCATGTTCGAGCCGTTCAATGTCACGACGGCCATGCGGTCGCCGGGCAGCATCCGGTTCACGAACCGGCGCGCCGCCTCCTTGCCGCGGGCGCCATTGATCGGCGGCACCGTCACGTCGTCGAGGATCAGCACAATCAACCGTCCCGCGTCGGTCGCCGGCGTGACGACGGTGAAGGTGTCGATCGGCACGCGGAAGTGTCCGATCCACACCTCGAGCTCCTCGGGCTTGAGATCGACGACCGGAATCCCTTTCCTGTCGACCGCCACCGCGTCGATCTGAAGTTGCGTCACGCCCCGCGCAGCGGGTGACTGCGAAGGCTGCATCGGGACGACGGCTGCTGCGGCGAGCAACATGGCAGGGAGGAGGCGTGTCATGGTGTTAGTCTACGCCCATGCCTGCGACTGCCATCCGCCTCACCGTTCTCTTCCTCGTGCTGACGGGCGTTGTCCTGACCGCACAGGCGCCGCTCACGCGGATTGAGCAGGAGACCGCGAAAGTCACGCCGGCCGTGACGGCGATCCGTCACCGCCTTCACCAGAATCCCGAGCTGTCCAATCGGGAAGAAAAGACGGCGGCGGTGGTTGCCGACTATCTGCGCAAGCTCGGCCTGGAGGTGCAGACCGGGGTCGCGCATCACGGCGTCGTCGCGGTGCTCAAGGGTGGACTGCCGGGGCCAGTCGTCGCGGTGCGCGCCGACATGGACGCGCTGCCGGTGACGGAAGACCCAGCCATGCCCTACGCGTCCAAGGTGCGCGCTACGTATATCGGGCAGGAGGTTGGCGTCATGCACGCCTGTGGCCACGACGTCCATACCGCGGTGCAGCTCGGCGTGGCGACGGTGCTGTCGGCGATGAAGGACAGCCTTCCCGGGACGGTGAAGTTCATCTTCCAGCCGGCGGAAGAGGGTGTGCCGGCCGGCGAAGAGGGAGGCGCTTCGCTGATGGTGAAAGAAGGTGTGCTCCAGACTCCGCGACCGCAGGCGATCTTCGGTCTTCACGCCAGCTCCGAGATGGCCGTCGGCGACATCGGCTACTCAGAAGGGCCGGCGCTGTCGGCGTCCGACACCTGGGAAGTGAAGATCAGCGGACGTCAAGCTCACGGCGCGCGGCCGGAGTTGTCGATCGACCCGATCGTGACGGCGGCCGAGTTCATCCAGGCACTCCAGACCATCCGATCGCGCAGCTTCTCCGGCCTCGAGCCAGGCGTCGTGACGATCGGCACGGTCCACGCCGGTCAGCGCCATAACATCATCCCGGCTGACGTTGTCCTCACGGGCACCATCCGGACGTTCCGTCCCGAGACGAGCCGGCTCGCGGAGTCGCGGCTGCGCGCGATCCTGAAGGGGATCACCGAAGCCGCGGGAGCGACGGGTGAAGTCGTGCGCTATACGCGCGGCGCCCCCGCAACCATCAACGATGCGACGCTGACGCGTGAGTCGCTGCCGGCGCTCGAGCGCGCCGTCGGCAAGGACCACCTGATGCGAATTCCTCCCTCGATGGCATCCGAGGATTTTTCGTTCTTTGCCAATGAGGTGCCCGGCTTTTTCTATCGCCTCGGCCAGGTGAAGCCGGGAACCACGTCCGGCGATCATCACACCCCCACCTTCCTCGCTGACGACACCTCCATCCCGGTCGGCATCAAGGCGATGAGCGCGGTGCTTTTCGATTACCTGTCTCGACAGAATCGCTGACGTCGCACTTCGGTCTGCCAGTGCGGCTCCCGCCTCGAGCCCGTGATCGGGTTGCAGATGTATCATCCGTGCGACCGACATCTGCACCAGGAGACACCCGTGAAGCACCAAGCCGTTCCCGCCGGGCGCCGCCGTGGCGCCGCGTTGGCCGTCCTCCTCACGACCGTGCTCGCCGCCGGCGCCGCTCAAGACTCGATCTTGATCAGTTCGACGTCGAACACGAGCATGCCCTTTGGCGCTCCGGGTGCGCCGGCGTACGCCAGTCGTTCCGGGATCCAGAGCCGCCGCGTTTCCCCCTCGACCATGGCCTGCACTCCCTCGGTCCAGCCGGGGATCACCTGGTTCAGGCCGAAAGAGATCGGCTCATTGCGCGCGACGGAGCTGTCGAACATCTTGCCGTCCGTCGTCCAGCCGGTGTAGTG
>JANPCT010000739.1:0-2568 GCA_031431095.1 Acidobacteriota bacterium
GCCCAAGCCACAGGCGCGAGGCCGACGCTCCTTTCATCAACTGCTGTTTGCGGCGGCTGTGCATCGAGATCCAGCCGGTCCAGTAGACCTTGTGGAAGAACCAGTTCATCACGATGAGGAGCACGACGATCGCGATGAGGCCGGTGGCCGCCTGGAGGTTCAGGGCGGACACGTTGTCGGCAAGGCTCTCGATAATCCTGACGGCAATGAACCAGCTGAGGAGCGTGGCCGCCAGGGCTCCTGCGGCACCGGCAGCCACCGGCCGCTGATAGCTGCGTTTCTCGCCGCCCATGTTGGCGGTCACTGCCGCGAGGACCAGAATGCACTCGAGGCCTTCTCTGAAAACGAGCACTGCGATGTCGAGCACCCGCGCGCCGAAATTACCGTGCGCCAGTGGGTTGGGGAGTCCCCCGGTCCGCAGAACCTGAAGTACGAGAACCGTAGCGACGGCGGCGACGCCGAGTGTCAGCAGAAACGACAGAATTCGAGTCTCCACGTATAAGACCAATAAATGGAATGGCTTGGAATAGCCGACCAAAGTTAGCGTATATGAGTGTAACTCCGACCGGATGGGTCGTCAATGCCTAAACGGGCGTCTTGCCACGAGGTTCGGGACCCGCGCCGCCGATCCGCTGGTAGAGATACGACGCGACCAGGAGGACGACCCCAAGGCCGATGACGCTGATGACCCGGTATCCGCGGTCGAGGTTGGCAAGGTCCACGAACAGGACCTTCGCGATCGTTACCGTGAATACCAGAATGGCAACGTAGCGGATGGGCGCGTATCGCTTGCGCAGACCAATCACGATCAGCACCAGCGCGAACAGTCCCCACGTCGCTGACAGCATCAACTGACGCTCGAAGGGGGTTGACCAGTAGGCGTTGATTTCGCCGGTCAGCAGCGCAAGTGTGATCACCTGGGCGGTTACAAGTGGAACGTCGACGCCGAGTCTGCGTTGCGGGGCGTCGTGGTCGCGGAGAAACAGCCGGGCGAGTGCGTAACAGAGCGTGATGACGAACAGGCCCGCGGCCGTCCTCGCATTGAGGAACGCCGTATGACCGGCGGGCGCGTCCGCCAGCAGCAGGTCGATCGCGCGCCCGGCCGCGATGGCGAACAGCACGTGACCGGCGAGGCGCAGCCACAGGCGGCGCTCCCGTAATCCCAGCGCCACGATAGCGGCCCCCTCAGCGGCCCAACCGACGGTGACCGCGGGTCCGTCGAATTGCACGGCGATGGCAATGGACAGGAGCGCGAAGCCCAGTGCGATGAAGTGGATGGCCTGCTCGCGACGGCGTCCGGACAGTAGCCACGCCAGGCCCCACTGCCAGACGGCGAAGAGGGCGCCCGCAGCAGCGGCGATGGAGAGGTGATCCGGCGCGATCAGGAAGTACGCCGCTGCAAACATCAACAAGGCGTTTCCGTGCAGCCAGACGATTCCCGGGGCGCCGAAGTCGTCGCGCTCGAGCAAGCAATGGAGTTGCGCGGCCAGCGCGATGACATACACGCCTGCCACCGCCGCGAGGCCCGGCAGCAGCCATGCGCTGTCGCCCATATGCACCTGCGTCCAGACCAGCAGCGGCAGCGTGACCGCCGCCCAGACAGCGAGTCCTGCGAGCACCGTCATCCGCGCGCTCAGCATGCCTCCGGCCATCATCATCGCGACGAACCATACGAGGATTGCGGTGGGGTGGTCGGTCAGAATTGCGATCGAGGCCACGTAGTAGGCGGCCGGTACCGTCCACAGGACGGCTGCGGTGGCGGTGTTCTGCGTGCGGGCCCTGCCGCGGCATTCGCGGAGGATGTAGAGGAACATCGCGCAGAAGAGCGTGATGAAGAGTTCGGTGGCCAGATACGTGTCGGGCCGGTAGAACCGATCGGCCCACGCCGCGACCGTCAGCAGCGTGAACAGGTAGCTCACGCTGTTGAGGGCGGGCCAGTCGTGCCGCCGCGCCAGGATCATGCTGCCGCCGATCAGCACCGCGTCGTACACGAACAGCGCCAGTTGCGTGTCGGTATTGCCCGACAAGAGGAATGGCGTCGCGAATCCGCCGCCGACCGCGAACAGGGCGAGTCCCTGGGACTTCTCCCTGTCCGCCAGCCACGCCACCGTGGCGGTGATGGCGACCATCAGCGCGAAGGCCACCCGGCGTTCGACGAGGTGATACAGCACGAACGCCGCGAACGTGGAGACGTAGAGGATCGCTCCGCCGGCCCCGGTGATCACCTGTCCGTACAGGCGGTACCCGGCGCGGCCGAAGCGGCTGCCGGCATACATCAGCCCGACGCCGAACAACAGGCCCTGGACGACGCGAGCCGTCTCGCCAATCCATCGTTTCTCGATTGCCAGTTTCTCGAAGTAGGCGACGCCGATGACGAGCAGGACGACACCGATGTAGAGCAGCCACTGGCCACCGATCCTCGTTTCGAGTGACTCGGCGTCAACGTCGAAGGTCGCGGTCGGGAGGACGTGTGGATCAGGAGTGCTCCGGGACGGCACGGCGCGATCGCCGAGCGCGCGCGCCGTCTCCTGGTGTTCGTCGAAGGGCCCCGCGGGGGGAGGGCTGCTC
>JANPCT010000740.1:0-6593 GCA_031431095.1 Acidobacteriota bacterium
ATGTTGCCCCACCAGGTTTGCGCGTGCCCGATGAAAATGACCGCCGGGTAACGCTCGAGCATCTTGTAGAAGCGCTCGAAACCATAGTTGTACATCTGGAACTGCCAGTGCATCAGGACCGGTACCTGGTGGGCCCGGGCGACCTGGTAGATCCGCTGCATGTCCTGCGAGTCGCAGTCGACGCCGAACTTCTGCTCGGCGATCACGCGCGCGCCGCGCCCGAGGTAGCGTTCGATCTCCGCGGCCGCGCCCTCGATGTCCGGCACCTCGTTGGCCCCGAACGCGAAGGCCTTCGGGTGCGCCCGGGCGAGCTGAAAACAGGCCTCGTTGCCGAGACACTGAGCCTGCAGGCCGTTGGACACCCCGTCGTGCGTCGACGCCGTGATGACCGATCGCCCAGCCGGCAGCAGGACCGTCGTCGTCGCGCCCATCGCCACTTGGTGTGCGATCAGGGCCGTGTCGCTCCGGCCGGTGTAGCCAGCATGCTGGTGGATGTCGATGATAGGCTCGGCCGCGGCCGCGCTGGCGGCAGCCTCCCCTTGCACAGCGAGGCCGAGCAGCGCGACACTGGACGCGGTCAGGAAATCGCGCCGTTGCATGCGCTGTATTCTGCACGAAAGGAAGGCGAGATTGCGCTCCATCGCGGCGTTGGTCGCATTAGCGACCGTCACGGCGGTCGGCTCTCAAAGCTCCCCGGCAAACCGGCCGTGGCCTCCCGGCGTTCAGCCGGTCTCGACCGAGTCGCCGGTCCTGTCGCCTCTCGACGCGCTGAAGACCTTCTACATGCCACCCGGCTATCACGTCGAACTCGTCGCGGCCGAGCCGCTCGTCCAAGAGCCCGTCGCGATCGACTGGGACCTCGAGGGGCGCCTGTGGGTGGTCGAGATGCCCGGCTTCATGGCGGATCTCACCGGATCCAATGAACACGATCCGGTCGGACGCGTCGTCGTCCTCGAAGACACGAACGGCGATGGCGCGATGGACAAGCGCACGGTGTTCGCCGATGGTCTGGTACTCGCGCGATCGGTGAAAGTGCTCGAGATCGGTGTGCTCGTCGCGGAGCCGCCCAACCTCTGGCTGATGCGCGACACCAACGGCGACCTTCGCGCAGACAAGAGGGAGCTGGTCTCGACCGGGTTCAGCCGCCGCGAGGGGGATCCGCAGAATGCGGGGAACGGCTTCCCGTGGGCGCTCGACAACCGAATCTACACCGCCGGCGAGACCGACCTCCAACTCCGTTTCAAGAAGGGCGCCTTCGAACTGCAGAAGACCCTCGCGCGCGGCGAATGGGGCGTCACGGAAGACGATGCCGGACGGATCTACCGCAACACGAACGAATCGGCGCTGCACGTCGATCTGGTCCCGACGGCGTACTTCGCGCGCAATCCGCACCTGCTCCGGACGCGAGGCAGCTACGAGCGTCTCGCTGACGAGGACCCCGACCTGAATGTGATCTGGCCGGTGCGGCCCAACCCCGGGACCAATCGCGCCTACCAGACCGGCATCGACCGTCCCGACGGCTCGCTGGCGAAGTTCACGTCGGTCTGCGCGCCACTGGTCTTCCGCGGCGATCGGCTGCCGGCGGATCTCTACGGGAACGTGTTCGTCGCGGAACCCGCGGCGAACGTGGTCAGCCGGATCGTCCTCGACGACAGCGGCGAGGCCCTGCGCGCGCGCAAGGCCTACGACCGCGGAGAATTCCTGGCGTCCACGGACGAGCGCTTCCGTCCCGTCTACATCTCCAACGCGCCCGACGGCACGCTGTACGTCGCGGACATGTATCGCGGGATCATCGAGCATCGCATCTCCCTCACCCATTACCTGCGCGACCAGATCCTCGGGCGCAAGCTGGATCGCCCGACGGGACAGGGGCGTATCTACCGGGTGGTGCACGACACGACGGTGCGCGACACCAGCCGCGGACTGGTGAACGCCTCTTCGCAGGACCTGGTGGCAGCGCTGTCGCATCCCAACGGCTGGCGGCGCGAGACCGCCCAGCGGCTGCTGATCGAACGTGGCCACACGTCGGTGGCGCCGGCGCTCGTGACGCTCGCCGGCAGCGCGCGCGACTGGCGGACGCGGCTTCGCGCGCTGTGGACACTCGACGGGCTGGACGCCATCGAGCCTGCGCTGGTGACGGCCGCGCTCGAAGACCCGTCGCGCGAGGTTCGCCTGTCGGCGGTCCGCCTGGCCGAGCGGTGGTTGGCCGAGACGCACCCGGTCATCGTCGCCGCGATCCAAAAGCGAATTGACGATCCGGAGGCCGCCGTCCGCCGGCAGGTCGCCGCGTCCCTGGGGACGGCGGCGGCGAGTGTCCGCGACGCCGCGCTCACGACCATGCTCGATCGGCATGGCGACGATCCGATCACGGTGGATGCGGCGCTCAGCGGGCTGCGCGACCGCGAGATGACCGTGCTCCATGCGTTGCTGCAGGCCGGCAGCGCGCGGACGCCGCAGCGCCTGGCGGCCGTCACGATGCTGGCGGCGACGATCGTTCGAGGCGGCGACGAGCCCTCGATCCTCCGGTTGTTCGCGCTCGGCGCTGACGGCGGGCGCGAAACGTGGCAGCGGTCCGCCCTGGTGCGTGGGGCCGAGGTGGCCGTGCTCGGCGCCGCGATGCCGGGCACCCGCCGGGCGACGCCGGCGGCTCCCGCGGCGGCCAGTCTCCCGTGTCCCACGTGCCCCGGTGGCCGCGCCGGTCCCGGCGGCGCGTACGCGTTCCAGAGACCGGGCGATCCGACGCTCGTCAGTCGCGCTCCCCGGCGCGGACCTCGACTCCGCATGAGCCGCGAGCCCGCGGCGCTCACCGCATTAGCCGCCTCGAAGGACGACCTGGCCCCGCGGGCCGCGACGCTGCTGACGGCCGTGACGTGGCCCGGAAAGCCCGGCGAAACCATCATCACGCCATTGACCGCGGCGGAGCAGCGCCGGTTCAATGCGGGACGCGAGGTCTACGTCAACATCTGCCAGCCATGCCATCAGCCCGATGGGCGCGGACAACCCAATCTCGCGCCGGGCCTCATCACGTCGCCGCTGGCGCTGGCCGCCGGTGGCATCCCGGCGCGGATCCTGCTCAATGGCAAAGAGGGATCCGTGGGGCTGATGCCGCCGATCGGCTCGGCGCTGAACGACGAGCAGATCGCCGGCGTCCTCACTTATATCCGGCGCTCGTGGGGGAACACGGCGGCGCCCGTGGATCCTGGTCTCGTCAAATCGATTCGGGCGCTGACCGCCGGCCGCACCAGGCCGTGGACCGACGACGAGCTGCTCGCGATCACCCCTGCCCGGTGACGGGCGCCTACGCCTTCGTCGCCGTGAAGCCGCCTGGGAAGCGCTTTCCTGTCTCGGAATCGACCCGCCGCTGGATCCGCTGCGGGTCGCAATCGCCGTCGAAGGCGCTCCGCACGGGATGGAGAACTGGGAGGGACATCCTGAGTGGATGTTCTACAAACGCCGCGTTATCGACTGGATCCAGCACGTCGCACGTTAGCGCGCGGACACGTAGCAAGCCCTGGCCCTGCGGCGGAAACGACCGTGGCGACCCGCGAGAGCCGAACCGCGTCTGACGACCGGGAACCGACTCAGCGATCTACAATGACGGCGAGTTCAGGGCGTTCACCAATCCGTGTCCTCGCATCCGCCGGAGACATCATGACGCGCACCCGTCTCGCCGCCCATGTGGCGGCACTCATTCTCCTCGCCTGCATGCGCGCCGACCTTGTCGGCCTGTCGGCTCAGACGGCCGGCGCCACCGATCGTGAAAACGTCCGCGAATACGTCCTGGAGGCGACGATGTTGGGGTATCGCGGCATTGGGGGCGAGATCGACGGCGTTCGCAACCCGACGCTGTGGGCCCGTCCGGGCGAGACGGTCCGCATCACGATCATCAACGGCGAAGTGATGGTGCACGACGTCGTACTGGAACAACTGGGGCTCAAGAGTCCGCAGATTCTCGACAAGGGGGCCACCACCAGCATCACATTCAAAGCGTCCGAGAGCGACACCTACTATTGCTCCGTGCCCGGCCACAGACAGGCCGGCTTGGCGGGCCGCCTCGAGGTGTCGGACGACCCGCGCCCGATACCGGAGGGCGCGTCGCCCGCGGCGAACGGACGCGCGCTCAACCTGGATTTCGAGAACGGCACACTGAACGACTGGACAGCCGCAGGCGACGCGTTCGAACTCGTCAGGGCCGAGAGTCAGACCGGGACGCGCAACGGGCACGCTGGCACCTACTGGGTCAGCAGCGCCGTCGGAGGGAGTGCGCGGAAGGGCTCGCTGACGTCCGTTCCGTTCAGGGTGACTCACCCGTACGCCAGTTTCCTCGTGTCGGGCGGAGCGTTTGACAGCACGCGCGTGGAACTGGTGTCGGCGGACACCAACACGCCGGTCTACAGCATCTCCGGTGCCGACCAGCGCACGCTGCGGCCGGCGGTGGTGGATCTGAGCTCACATCTCGGCAAGGAGATCTTCGTTCGTCTCGTAGACGACGAAGCGGGAGCGCCGACGGCGACCTATCTCCAAGAGAACCCGTGGGCCCACATCAACTTCGATCACTTTCGCTTCCACGAGTCCAAACCCTTCTTCGTGAACGAAATCACGCCCGCGGACATCACCACCATGCCGCCGGTGGATCCGGTGACGCACGCCGGCCTGTCGCCCAGGGCGGCCGCCCGCGCCATGAGCGTGCCCAAGGGTTTTACGGTGACGCTGGCGGCGTCGGAGCCCGATGTCGTGCGGCCAATCGCTTTTGCCTACGACGACCGCGGCCGGCTGTGGGTCGCTGAAGCGCATACCTATCCCGTGCGCGCGGCCGAAGGCCAAGGGCGAGACCGGATTCTCATCCTCGAGGACACCAACGGCGACGGACGACTCGACCGGCGGAAGATTTTCATGGAAAACCTGAACCTCGTCAGCGCGATTGAGGTGGGGTTCGGCGGCGTCTGGATCGGTGCGGCGCCGTATCTCCTGTTCATCCCCGTCGTCGAGGGAGAGGATCGTCCCGCCGGGCCGCCGCAAGTGATGCTCGACGGATGGGCATACAACGACACGCACGAGGTGCTCAACACGTTCACCTGGGGGCCCGACGGATGGCTCTATGGCGCGCACGGCGTGTTCTCACAGTCCAACGTGGGAAAACCGGGCGCAACCGCCGCGGAGCGTCAGCGCCTCAACGCCGGGATCTGGCGTTATCACCCGACGAAACACGTGTTCGAAGTCTTCGCGGAAGGCACCAGCAACCCGTGGGGGCTCGACTTCAACGACTACGGCCACGCCTTCACGACCGTCTGCGTGATTGAGCATCTCTTTCACGTGGTCCAGGGCGCGAGATACAAGCGCCAGGCCGGCACACATTTCAATCCAAACACCTACGACGACGTGAAGACGATCGCCGATCACGTCCACTGGGTGGGCAAGAAGGGCCCGCACGCGGGGAACGGCCGGTCCGCGGCCGCCGGCGGTGGGCATGCGCACGTCGGCGCCATGATTTACCTGGGCGGAGACGACTGGCCGGCGGAGTACCGCAACAGCATTTTCATGAACAACCTCCATGGTGCCCGCACCAATACCGACCGGCTGCAGCGAATCGGGTCGGGCTACTCCGCCACCCACGGGCCGGACTTCCTGCTGGCCAACGATTCATGGAGTCAAATGCTCAACTTCCGCTACGGGCCTGACGGCTCGGTGCACGTCATCGATTGGTACGACAAGAATCAGTGCCACAGCACTAATCCGGACCTCCACCAGAAAACGCTCGGGCGCATCTTCAAGATCAGTCACGAGAAGGACCGCTGGTGGACCCGGGTCAACCTCGGTGAGCTGTCCTCGGAGCAACTCGTCGCGCTGCAGGTTCACAGGAACGACTGGTATGTGCGCCATGCGCGGCGGATTCTGCAGGAGCGGGGTCCCGATGCGAAGGTGCACGCCGGCCTCAAGCGGATCCTGCATGAGAATCCTGATGTGACGCGCCAGCTACGGGCGCTCTGGGCGCTGCACGTGACAGGAGGACTCACCGAGAACGACCTGTTGGCGCTCCTCGGCCATGCCAGCGAATACCTCCGCAGCTGGGCCGTCTACCTCCTCGTCGACGGAAAAAATCCGTCGGATGCAGCGCTGCGCGAATTCGCGCGGATGGCACGACTGGACCCGTCGCCCCTGGTGCGGCTCTACCTCGCGAGCGCGCTGCAGCGCGTATCCCCCGAAAAGCGTTGGGACGTCCTGGCGGGACTGCTCGCGAATGGCGACGATGCGACGGATCAGAATCTGCCGTTGATGGTCTGGTACGCTGCCGAGCCGGTCGTGGCGCTCGACATGTCGCGCGCGCTGAGCGCGGCGTTCGAGTCGAAGCTGCCGCGGTTGTTCGCATTCACCGTGCGCCGGATCGCGGCGATCGGCACGCAGGAGGCGCTGCGTGTGCTGACGGACCGGCTGGGGCGCACGGAGGATGCCATCCAGCAGAAGGATCTCCTCAGCGGGATCAGCAAGATCGTCAACAAAGGGTGAACCGATGAAGACATTCTTTTGCGGGGGGGGTGGCCCCCCGGACGCCCCCACACGCGCGCGCGCGCGGCGCGTGGCCGGCGCGGGCCCGG
>JANPCT010000741.1:0-1959 GCA_031431095.1 Acidobacteriota bacterium
GCCGGCCATCGTCGCGTACGCGACGAGGGTGGCGGTCGTGAGGACAGCCAGCCGTGACCCGTTGCCGCGGACGAGATCGAGCAGCTGTCGTTCGACCGCACCGACGAAGCGGCCGACCCGCCCGGTGGCGAGCGACGTTCCGATTGCCGCGTCGATGCGCTCGACCGCTGCGATGAGGTATGTGCCACGGCCCGCGAGCACCATGGCGGCGAGTGCCGAGAGAACGCCGGCGCCAATGGCGAAGGCCCGGAAGACACGGAACCACGTCTGCGTGAGCGGGAGCACCGCGATCGCGACGATCGATCCGACGCCGACGATCACGATCGTTCCGATCATGTAGGCAATGCGCTCGAGAGCGACGGCCGCGGTCGCGACGCGCGGGTCGACGTCCTCGGCCAGGAGGACCACCTTCAATGGCTCGCCGGCGATGCCGCGCAGCGTCAGGTAACTGAACGCTTCGGCCGCGAGCCGGACGCGCGCGAGGCGGAGGAACGATACGGTGCGCGGCGTCGGAAAGCACCACGCCCACGCCCACGTCCGCGCCAGGTGCCAGAGGCCGCTCACCACGATCGAGAGCACGAGCGCGATGCCGAGGCGCCGCCCGGCAGTGACGACGAGCTGGAAGTCGATGAAGTAGAGGGTTGCGACAAAGAGCAACACTCCGATCGCGAGTGCGCCTCCGGAGATCAGCCGGCTCCTCATCTCACGCGACTCCGGACTCGGCCGCGAGCAGCGTTTCGGCCGCTTCGAGGTCCGAACGTGTGTCGATGTCGCACCAGTCCGCGTCGCCGATGTCCACGCCGTGCATCAGGCCGCGCGCTGCGAGTTGACGGATGCCGCCGCTGAGGGTGGTGTCGCCGGCGGCCTGCGAAGCCTCGAGCGCATCGAACAGGAGCGGCGAGCAGACGAAAACGCCGGTGTCGAGCGCGTCGAACTCGGTAAGATCCTTGCCGATGGCCACGATCCGAGTGCCTTCCCGCCGGACCTTGGTCGCTTCCTCTGCCTGCTCTGGCGTGGCGGGCCTTGCATCCACGGCGAGCAGGCTGTCTTCTTCAGCAACGGGCAGCCGGAGCATGCGCTGCAGCACCGGCGGTTCGAAGATGTGGTCGCCCATCAGCAGCGCGAATCGGCCGGACCCGGCGCGTGAGCGGGCCGCCAGCGCCGAGACACCGTTCTCGAGTTCCCAATCCGGATTGAACGCAAACGACACGGCGAGGCCGCCGGGAGCACCGCGCTCCACCAGCGCCCGCACGCGATCGGCCTGATAGCCGACCACGACGATCGCGGACTGGACGCCGGCGTCACGCGCGGCCTCGAGTGTGCGCAGCAGGATGGGGCGGCCCAGAAGGGGATGCAAGAGCTTGGAATCCCGGTTGAAGGTGCGGAAACGGTCACCGTTGCCGGCGGCCAGGATGATTGCCCGTCTGACCGGGCTGTGTGATGGTGACGTCACTACGGAACTCTCCAGCTTTGACGCACGCAAGACGCGACGCGTTTCCGAGTCAGACACCCGGTACCTCAAGAGGCGAGGTCTGGACGCCGAACGGCTCAGTCTGGGGAAGGAAATTGCACGGAGCGTGCCCGGCTGGTTAACCCCTCACGGACGAGCAGGATGCCGCCCGCCCCGGCCCACGCGAGCATGCGGACTTTGCGGATGATCGCCAGAGCCAGCCCGGTTTTCTGCGGCAGTCCTACCAGCGCGGCGAATCCGGCGGTGGCAGCTTCATCCACGCCGAGCCGCAAGGGAACCATCTTGAATACCACATTGATGAGGCGGTTCGCGGTTTCGAACAGGAACGCGTTGAGGAGAAGCGGCCCACCCACGTTGAGCAGCCACAGTGTCAGGTACACCTCGGTGACGCCGAGCAGGTGAAAACCAATCTCTGCGGCCGCGAGCGCCGGGAGCGCGGCGCGATGGCGTGTGGCGAAGGTGTAGATCTCGGCTTCCATCCGGCGGGC
>JANPCT010000742.1:0-3577 GCA_031431095.1 Acidobacteriota bacterium
GACAGCATCGCAGCATCGAGGGCTTCAGCGGCGGCGAACCGCTCGATCACAGCAAGCTGTTCGAGCTTCCTGTCGACGTGCTGATCCCGGCGGCACTCGAGAACCAGATCACCATGGACAACGCGCCGAAGATCAGGGCGAAAATCATCGCCGAAGGCGCCAACGGCCCCACCACCCCGGACGCCCACAAGTACCTGCACGACAAAGGCATCTTCGTCATCCCCGACATCCTCGCCAACGCCGGCGGCGTCACCACCTCGTACTTCGAATGGGTGCAGGACCGTCACGGCTACTTCTGGGAGGAAGCCGAGGTCAACCAGAAGCTCGAACGGAAGATGTGCGAAGCCTTCGACGCCGTGCTCAGTACCGCGCAGCGCTACAAGACCGACATGCGCACCGCCGCGTACGTGGTGGCCATCAACCGCGTCGCCATCGTCACCAAGATGCGCGGCATGTACGCCTGACGAGCCATTCCGCAATACCCTCTCGGAGCGCGCGACGCGGGTGGGGCGAGCCCTGAAGCCCTGAAGCCCGCAGCCTAAAGCCTGTTTCTACGTTCCGACCTTGAAGGCGATCGTCTGCCGCGTGCTGCCGGATGGGGCCTTGCCGTCGATCTGGATCAGGTATTCGCCGGCGGCGAGGGATGCCAGCGGGAAATCGATCTGGAACGGCTTACCGTCGTTCGCCTGCACGGGGATGTCCGCCATCGAGGCGCCGGCGCGATTCAGCAGCCGCGCCGTGACCTCGGGCCTGGCGCCGCCGGGCGCATACGCGTCGACGCGGATCAACAACCGCTCGCCGCGGCTGAAGTCGCGTGTGGCGGTGGGGACGGCGTCGAGGTTGTTGCGGACGAGCAGCATTTCCCGCGCGGTGCGCGCCCGATAGATTCGTGGCGTGCCGAACGAAACCTGACCCTTCGTGAAATCAGGCACCGTCACCGATTGTGTCGTGGAGTCGATCACCTGGCCGCGCGCGTTCTCCACCACGATGCGCATCTCAATCGGTCCCGGCGCCGCGGTGAACGAAATGCTGGCGCCGCCCGCCACGGCCCCAGGCGCGACGGGTTGAGCGGCGTCGGTGGGTGGGGCGGCCGCTGCATCCGATGGCTTCTCCGGGATGGGGCCTCTGAACAACGGGCGGCCGTCGGCTGACGTCACGGTCAACAGCACACGCGCCGGCACCTGGGTGGCGCGGCCAGCCTCAGATCCGCCGAAGGGCTCCCATACGAACGTCACGCGCGCCTGTCCTCCGGCGGCCTGGTCCAGTCCGGTCCAGACACGCGCCGCGTGGCCGCTGCTCGCGGGCTCGGCGATCGCGTTCAACGCGTGCGTGATTTCCGGCGGCGGACCGGGCTTGGGCGGTGCGGTCGCGCGGGCCGCGTCGTCCGCGGTGTAGGCCCAGTATCCCTTGCGCGCGCGCACCTCCACCCCTGGACGCTTCACGCGGACGTCGATGGTGTGAAACCGCCCGTCGGTCGGCGCGCTCGTCGACGTGTAGCCGAGCAGGTAGTAGCCGCTGGCGTCACGCATGATCTGCTTCATGCCGGCGGCGAGATCGTTGCGGTTGACGATGGCGCGCCCGTCGGTGTTATTGGCCAGCACATGCAGCGTGTCGAGCGACTGGTTGAGGTTCGTGCGATCGGTCTGCAGGCTGACGCCCTGGTTGATGTCGTATTCGAAGGCCGACAGCCCGCGCGGATCGACGGCGTAGATCGACGTGTTATTGCGATTGACCGTGTCGAAGGCCTCGCGGAGCCGGTTCGTCAAGTCAACGGAATTGAAGAACTGCTGCGACTCGATACGAGGATTGCCCGCCCCCGGGTCGACGCCGGGCGCCACCCGCGTGCCGCTGCCGCCGGGAAACGCGGCGACGGGGTCGTTCAACTGCGCCGGCAGCGTGCTGGTGAATCCCTCGCTGACGAGGATGATCGACTTGCGCCCATCGCGCATCCCGCCGAGTTTTACGGCCGCCCCTTTGAGGGCGCCGAGGCTGACGTCGTTGCGGATGTTCTCGACGGTCTGCGCCGGGTAATAGGCGTAGCGCTCTTCGAACTCGTTGCGCGGCTCGTAGAGGCCCTTGCGCCCTTCGAACTTGTTGATGGCGGCGACGAGCGAGTCGCGGTTGCGCGTGAAGGTCAGCGAGGCGACCGGCGTCAGCGGGTACATGAGCGCCACCATGTCCTGTGGCGCGAGCTGGTTTTGCACGAAGTCGATCAGCGGCTTCTTGACCGCCAGATCGTTGCCGCGGCGCACGTGATAATCGTCGAGGAGCATCACGAACAGCCGCACGTTCGGCTGCCGCGCCTCGTTCTCCTCGTCGAACAGGCTGCGGATTTCCTTCGGGGCGCGCCCCTCGTTGACGAGGGGATCGATCTTCACCGTCTCGAATGTCTCGACGCGCTGCGGTTTCTTGTCCTCCCGAACCTCGAAGTCCGCCTGCTTCATGTCGAGGACGACTTCGCCGGTCTTGCGGTCGGTGACGATCACGTCCACGCTGACGAAGTTGATGCCGCTGCGAATGACGGGAGGACGCTGGGGTTGAGGCGCGGTCGCGGCCGGGGCGGCCTGCGGCGGTGGTTGCTGCGCCGGCGCTGGTGGCGGCTGCGCCGGCGACGGCTGCTGCGCCTGCATGCCCGCGCACAGGCCGACAACGACGACGCCCGCCGCGACCAGCCGTGCATGAACCCGCATACCCGGATGATAACATCCGGACCATGGCCGAAGAGACGATCGCGCACGCCCAGCCGCTGACCCTGCTGGCGGAAGATGAGGTGCTCTTTCGCGACAGCGTCCGGGAATTCGCGGAGGCGCAAATCCGGCCACTCGTCAGGGAAATGGACGAGCAGGCGAAGATTCCGCGCGCCTTGATCGATCGTCTGTTCGACCTCGGGGTCATGGCGATCGAGATTCCCGACGCGTACGGCGGCGCCGGCGCCAGTTTTTTCCATGCGGTCCTCGCGGTTGAGGAACTGTCGCGCGTCGATCCGTCGGTCGGAGTCCTCGTCGACGTGCAGAACACCCTGGTCGTCAACGCCCTGCTGCGTTTCGGCAGCGAAGACATCAAACGGCGCTACCTGACGAAACTGGCGCACGCGACCGTCGGTGCCTACGCCTTGTCGGAAGCCGGCTCCGGCAGTGACGCGTTCGCGCTGACGACTCGAGCGCGTGACGATGGCGATCACTATGTGATCACCGGGCGCAAACTCTGGATCACCAACGGCAACGAAGCGGACGTTTTTTTGGTGTTCGCCACGATCAACCCCGAGGCGGGCTACCGCGGCATCACCGCCTTCATCGTCGAACGCGAGTTCGCGGGGTTTACGGTCGGCAAGAAAGAAGACAAGCTGGGCATTCGCGCGAGCAGCACGTGCGAGTTGATCTTCGAGGACTGCCGGGTGCCGAAAGCCAACGTCCTCGGCGAAGTCGGCAAGGGCTACAAGTCGGCGATCGAGACCTTGAACGAAGGGCGCATCGGCATCGGCGCGCAGATGATCGGACTGGCTGCCGGCGCCCTCGGGCACGCCATCAAGTACACGAAAGACCGCAAGCAGTTCGGCAAGCCGATCGCGGAGTTCCAG
>JANPCT010000743.1:0-2894 GCA_031431095.1 Acidobacteriota bacterium
GGCTTCGTGGTCCGGGACGGCGAAACCGATTCTCAGCGTCGAATCCCTGGCGCGGCGTCCGTATTTCACCAACGTCACCCTGTCGGTGTCCCCGGGCGAGATCGTCGGCCTGTTCGGCCTGGTGGGCTCGGGACGATCCGAGTTGCTCGAGACCATCTTCGGGCTCTTCGCACCGGATGCCGGGACCATTCGCGTTGCCGGCGAGCTCGTGCCGGCGTCGTCACCGCGCGCCGCGGCACGCGCAGGGATCGCACTCGTCCCGGAGGAGCGCCAGCGGCAGGGTCTGCTCTTCAACATGACCATCCGTCACAACCTGGTGCTCCCCGATCGGACGATCAAAGGGGACGTGCTCGTCCGCGCTGGCGCCGAACGCCGCGAGGCGCAGCAGCTGGTTGACACGTTTCGCATCAAGGCGGCAGGCGTGGAGGTGCCGCCCGATTCGCTGAGCGGCGGCAACCAGCAGAAAGTGGTGGTGGCGAAATGGCTCGCGACCTCGCCCAAGGTGCTGCTGCTCGACGAGCCGACCAAGGGTGTGGACGTCGGCGCCAAGTTCGAAATTCATGAGATCGTCCGGCGCGAGGCGGGGCGCGGCGCCGGGTGCCTCGTGGCGTCGAGCGATCTGCCCGAGGTGCTTGCGCTGGCCGACCGCATCCTCGTCATGCGCGAGGGGCATGTCCAGGGACAGCTCGCCGGTGCCGAGGCCACCGAAGAATCGGTGATGCACCTGGCCACCCACGAGGTCGCGTCGTGACGCGCGCGTCTGAGGTCCGCTGTTGAAAAAGCTGTGGCAGATCCGCGAGCTGAGCACGGTCGCCATCCTCGTGTTCGAGGTCCTGTTCTTCACCTGGTGGTTGTGGCCGGACGGGAGCCGATCGCATCCGTTTCTGAACGCGAGCAATGGCCTGCTCATCCTGAAGTACTCGGCGATCTACGGCATCGCCGCCGTCGGCGCCGCCATCGTCATCATCTCGGGCGGCGTGGATCTTTCACCCGGTGCCGTGATGGCGCTGGCGGGTGTCGTCGGCGCGCAACTGTTCGTCGTCCAGGGATGGCCGCTCGGGCCGGCGATGACGATCGGCGTCCTCGTCGGTCTTGCGGCCGGACTGATGAGTGCCGCGCTCGTCGTTCTGGTGAAGCTGCCGCCGTTCATCGCCACGCTCGGGGTGATGGGGATCACCCGCGGCCTCGCCTTCATCATCACCGAAGGGCAGTACTTCGACGTCTCGAGCAAGCTGCTCGGCGGCTGGCGTCCGCTGGGTCTTCCGGCGGATTGGGTCGCGCCGCTCATCATGCTGGCGCTCGCGATCGTGTTCCACGTCCTGATGACGACGTTTCAGTGGGGACGAGCGGTATTCGCGGTCGGTGGGAACGAAACCGCGGCTCTCTTCTCGGGCATCGCCGTCACCCGCGTCAAGACGTCGGTGTACGCTCTATCGGGACTGCTCGCCGGCCTCTCGGGCGTCGTCCTGGTCCTGGTGCAGGGACAGGGCAAGGCGGATCTGGCGAACGGCTACGAGCTGGACATCATCGCCTCATCGGTCGTCGGGGGCGCGAGCCTGGCGGGCGGACGCGGATCGGTGATCGGCGCCGTCCTCGGGACCCTGATCTTCGGCGTACTGCGCAACGCGCTGCCACAAATCCCGGGCGCGACCTACTATGATCGACTGATTGTCGGGCTCGTCGTCATTGTCATTGTGGTCATGGACCAGCTGCTGCTGAAGAGAAGATCATGACCGGCCAAGGGCTGGACTCGACGACACAGAGTTGTTCTGCCTTCGCGTCGTGCTGCGCGGGTGACAAGACCGTGGCTAATTGTGGAGGTCTGATGCGGAAAGTATTCATCGTCGCGTGCGCGGCGGCCCTGGCGCTGGCCGGGTGCGGCGGCACGAAACAGGAAGGTCCGCAGCGCCTGCGGTTCATGGTCATCCCGAAAGCCATCGACTTGCCGGTCTTCAACTACGCAAAGATTGGCGCCGAGCGCCAGGCCAAGGAGTATGGCAACGTCGATATCCTGTGGAACGGCCCGACCAGTGCCGATCAGCTGAAGCAGAAAGAGATCCTGGAGTCCGCAATCACCCAGAAAGTCGACGGCATCGCCATCTCCGCGCTCAACGGCGACTTCCTGACGGAGACGATCAACAAGGCCATCGATGCCGGCATCCCTGTAGTGACCTGGGACTCCGACGCGCCGAAGTCGAAGCGGATGGCGTTTTACGGCGTTGACGACTTTGCGGGCGGCCGCATCCTTGGCGAGCAGGCGGTGAAGCTGCTCGACGGCAAGGGGCAGGTCGCCATCATCACCAGCATCGGCGCCACCAACCTGCAGCGCCGGCTCGAAGGGATGAAGGCAGCGCTCGCCAAGGCGCCGGGCATCCAGATCGTCGAGGTGTTCGACATCAAGGAAGACAGCGTCCGCTGCGCCGAGCTCATTGCCACGGGGACGAACCGCTATCCTGATCTGAAGGCCTGGCTGTCGGTGGGCGGCTGGCCGGTGTTCACGCGCAACGCCTCAGCGGCGATCGATCCGGCGAAGACCATGCTGATCTCGTTCGACACGATTCAGCCTGCGCTCGATCTGCTGCGGGACGGAAAAGTCGCCGTACTGCTGGGCCAGAAGTACTTCGGCTGGGGCGCCGAACCGGTCAAGCTGCTCTACGACATCAAGCAGGGCAAGATGCCGTCCGCCCAAATCATCGACTCCGGCGTCGATCTGGTGACGAGAGAGAATCTCGACGACTACCTGACGAAGTGGAAAAAGATGGAGAGCGGCGGATAGCGCGCCGCATCCACACTCCTACGACCGCGCGCCGTCGAGATTCTCTCTCGTCACCAGATCGACGCCGGAGTCGATGATTTGGGCGGACGGCATCTTGCCCTGCTTGATGTCGTAGAGC
>JANPCT010000744.1:0-11327 GCA_031431095.1 Acidobacteriota bacterium
GCCGCCGTTCGCTATCGCAAGGACACGACCACGGCACCGATACGTCAATTCCTTAACAAAACGACTCATGCACGATTTCCAAACTCATGTGCGGAACCGGGTGACAACTCAACCGTTTGTAATATTTACATTCCTGGTCTCTATGTCGGGCAAAACGATCGATAATGACATACCGATGTGTTCTGTTTTATTTCACCGGTATACTGATGGGCAGAATCTCCGGACGGATGGGCTCGTGGATGTATCGCATGCGGACACTCGCGCCCACCGGCCTGCCATTTGCAGAGCTGCAATCTGATACAGACATGGTTCGTCCACGCTGGAACGTCGCCATCGTCGCCCCATCGATGGGCATTCTCGGGGGTCAGGCGGTTCAGGCGTCGCGACTGGTGCGAGCGTGGGAGGGCGACCCGGATATCGCAGCGTGGCTGGTGCCGATCAACCCCCTGCCACCGCCTCTCTTGCGGTGGACCGTCAAGCTCAAATACCTGCGCACCATCGCGACTCAACTCACCTACTGGCCTTCGCTGTTGAAGCAACTGCGAAAGGCGGATGTCGTCCACGTTTTTTCAGCATCGTATTTTTCGTTTCTGCTGGCGCCCCTGCCGGCCGTCCTTATCGCGCGGCTGCTGGGGAAACCGGTCGTGATGAACTACCGCAGCGGCGAGGCGCCGGACCACCTGAAACGTTCCGCGATCGCGCGGGCCACGCTTCGGCACGTCGATCGCAACGCCGTACCCTCTCGTTTTCTGCACGATGTCTTCGCCACCTTTGGCATCGGCGCCGAGATCGTTCCCAATATCGTCGACGTCGATCGCTTCAAGTTCCGGCCCCGCGAGCGGCTTCGTCCGCACGTGGTGTCGACACGCAACTTCGAAACGCTTTACAACCTGCCGTGCACGCTCAGGGCCTTCAGGCTGCTGCAGGATCGCTTTCCACACGCCGAATTGACCCTTGTTGGCGCCGGCTCGCAGGACGCCGCGCTCCGCAGCCTGGCCGGAGAACTGCGACTTCGGAACGTGACGTTTGCCGGCCGCGTCGCCCCCGAGGAAATCTGGCGAAACTACGCCGAAGCCGACATCTACCTGCAGACGCCCAACATCGACAACATGCCTGCGTCGGTGCTCGAAGCATTTGCCAGCGGATGCGCGGTCGTCGCGACCAGTGCGGGGGGCGTTCCCGCGATCCTCACAAATGAGTTGCACGGTCTGCTCGTGCCCTGCAACGATCACCAGGCTGCCGCGGACGGGATGATCCGCTTGCTCGAGGATCCCGCGCTCGCCCGGCGGATGGCCGACGCGGCGCTCGACAGCTGCGCCCGCTACCAATGGTCATCGGTGCGAGCTCAATGGATCGCCCTCTACCGTCCCCTGGTACGCCCACATGCCCTGGGCGCCGCGACGGTCGCATGAAAGCGCGCGCCGCGGTGAGCCGGATCGCGAAAATGGACCGCGAGGAACTGCGGTTCCGCCTGACAGGCGAAGCTCGACGACTTGCCGGGCAGATTCGCTTTGCTGTTCGGCCGCCGCAATGGAATCGCGCGACAATTCTCCGCATCCTCGACCCGAATGCGGGACCGCTGGTGGCACGCGCACACGCCGCCGCCAGCGGGGGGGACTATCTCGCCGCGCACCGCGCCCTCGCCGAACATTTCCAGTCGCGCGCGTCGCGGTGGCCACTGCAGGCGCGCATGCGCGGGCGCTTGTCGGCGGAGATCCGTGAACGCTTTCCAGCGGCGGAGGCCGCCGCGCGCCAGCGCGCCAACTGCATCGTCGACGGCCGGCACGACCTGCTCGGCTATCGCGGCATCGCGCTCGGCAATCCACCCGACTGGCATGCCGACCGCGTGCATGGCCGCACACCGCCGCTGCTGCACTGGGCGGCAGTGCCGTACCTCGATGCCGCGTCCGGCGATCACAAGATCATCTGGGAGACGAACAGGCACCAGTATTTCCTGACGCTCGGATCCGCGTATTGGCTCACCGGCAACGAGGACTACCGCCGGACGTTCATCGCGCACCTGCAGGATTGGCTTCGCGTCAATCCACCGCTGGCGGGCGTGAACTGGGCAAGCATGCTGGAACTCGCCTTCCGCAGTTTCTCGTGGGCCTGGGCGCTGGAGTTTTTTTGCGGCGACGCCGACCAGGACACGACCCCCTGGATTGTCGATCTGTTGATCGCACTGGACCGGCAGCTCACGCATGTCGCGCATAACCTGTCCAGCTATTTCAGCCCGAACACGCACCTCACCGGCGAAGCGCTGGCGCTCTACACCGTCTCCCTGGCGCTCCCCGAGCTGAGACGGAGCGGCCGGCGGGTCTCCTGCGGACGCGACGTCCTGCTCCGCGAGGCAAAAAATCAGGTGCATGCCGACGGCGGACACGTCGAGCTCTCCACCCACTACCACCACTACACGACTGATTTTTACCTGCATGCCACGATGGTCGCTCGCGCCGCTCACGATGATGCCGCGACCCCATTTGCCGCAACCGCGCTGAAACTCGCCGCCTACCTGCGCACCATCGCGGATGACCAGGGCCGGCTTCCTCTCGTGGGCGACGACGATGGCGGGCAGTTCTTCAAGTTCGCCGGGGCCGATCCGGCGGACGCATCCGTTACGCTCGAAGTCGCCGCGTCACTGCTGGCCGATGATGCGCTGTCGACCGGCTCCTCTTCCCAAGAGGTCTGGTGGATCCTTGGACGTGCCCCGGCGTCAGCCCCCCATGCCGTGACGCAGCCGCCATCTCGCGTGCTGTCCGACAGTGGCTACCTGGTGTCCCGCAGCGCCGACGGGTATCTTCTCTTCGATGCCGGTCCGCATGGATTCCGAAACGGCGGACACGCCCACTCCGACGGCTTGTCGGTGGTGTTGACGGTCGGACTCGACCCCCTCCTCGTCGATCCCGGTACGGGCACTTACACCATGGATCCGGAGGCGCGTGATCGCTTCCGATCGTCGCGGATGCACAATACGCTCATCCTCGACGGCGTTGACCGGGCCACGCCACAGGGACCGTTTCATTGGCAGACGCGATCCGACGCCAGGTTTCTCGTTGCGCGGGTCGGTCCTGACCTGGACTTCGCGGTGGGGGCTCACGCTGCCGACCGGACCCAGGGGCACCTGCGTGCTGTCGTGGCGCTGCACGGGCGGGGCTGGCTGGTCGTGGATCGTGTCCTGACGACGTGCCAGGTTGCGGCGGAAGCGTGGTGGCATCTCCACCCTGATTGGACCGCGAGCCTTCGGGGTCGCGCGGTTGCGCTGACGCATCGTTCGGGCCGGCGCATGGCATTCGCCACCACAGCCGCGGAGTTGCACGTGGTCGATGACCCGGCGCTTTCCTCGTATGCGCCGCTGTACGGGCGGGTCGAGCACGCCGTCACCGTTGTGGCCGGGCATTCGGCGTCGACAAGCTTCTCGATCGCGACGTTCTTTCCAGCCGCAGCCTCGGTCCACAGGATTGACGTGCGCGAAGTCCGCAGCAAATCGCCACGGCCGGGCTGGGTAGAATCCGCGTTTGACATCGAGTCCGGCAACGATGCGTTTCAGGTAAGCGTGGCCTTCCCCGACGACATCACCGCTGCGTCGGACTGGCCTCAGCCGTGCATCACGAGTACCTCAGCCATGAGGATGACCTAGATGTGTGGCATCGCCGGTTTTACCGACGGATCGGTCGCTGGACGCGCCGGATCGGCGCCGCCGCGCCTCGACGCAGAGTTCAATCTCGTGCACCGCATGTGCGAGGTCATCCGGCACCGCGGCCCGGACGACGAGGGAATTCACGTCGAGCCCGGTGTCGGCCTGGGGATGCGGCGTCTCAGCATCATCGATCTTGCGGGGGGACGGCAGCCGATTCACAACGAAACGGAGACGATATGGGTCGTCTTCAACGGCGAAATCTACAACTATCGCGAACTGCGCAGCGAGCTGGAGTCGCTCGGACACCGGTTCTACACCTCGAGCGACACGGAGTCCATCGTCCACGCCTATGAGGAGTGGGGCACGGACGCCTTCCGGCGCCTGCGCGGCATGTTCGGACTCGCGATCTGGGACGGGCCGAAGCGCACGCTGGTCATCGCCCGCGATCGCGCCGGTCAGAAGCCGATCCATTTCACCGAGCGCGGCGGGCGGCTGTACTTCGGCAGTGAGATCAAGTCGCTGCTCGCCGCGGGCGCAGTCGAGCCAAAGCTGAATCTGGCGGCGCTCGATCACTACCTCGCGTTTCTGTATACCCCTCGCGCGGCGTCGATCTTCGACGGTGTCAGCAAGCTGCCGCCCGGCCATTTTCTGCAATGGAAGGACGGCCGCGCTGACGTCTCGTGCTACTGGCAGGTCGACGCACAGGAGACGTTCCGCGGTTCCGAGGAGGACGCCTCGGTGGCGCTCGGCGCCGTGCTGCAGGACGCCGTCAGCTCGCACCTGGTGAGCGACGTGCCGCTCGGGGCGTTCCTGTCGGGCGGCGTCGACTCCTCGGCGGTGGTCGGCATGATGGCGCGCGCCTCGGCACGGCCGGTCCAGACCTTCTCGATCGGATTCGACGATCCGGCCTTTGACGAACTGGAATACGCGCGCATCGTCGCACGGCATTTCGGCACCGATCATCACGAGTTCGTCGTCCGTCCGGACGGGTTGTCGATCCTCGATCAGGTGATCGGCCACTTTGACGAGCCGTTCGCGGACTCCTCCGCCATTCCGACGTGGTACGTGTCGGAGATCGCGCGGCGGCACGTGACCGTCGTCTTGTCCGGGGACGGCGGCGATGAGCTGTTCGGCGGCTACGATCGATACCTGCCGCACCCGCGCGTGGCGCAGTTCGATCGGCTGCCGGTGCCCGGACTGCAAGCGGCTGCCGCCCTCGCGTGGCGCCTGCTGCCGCACGGCGCGAAGGGAAAGAATTTCCTCAGGCATGTCGCGAAGGATGCGAGCGGGCGATATCTCGACTCCATCGCGATGTTCCAGGCTGACGAGCGGGCCGCTCTCTATGGGCCTGGGGTGCGCGCGTCGCTTGCGGCGGACTCGGAAGCGACCCTGGCGCGTCACTTCGATCGGTTCGCTGCGCTGCCGCACGACAGCCGGATGATGCGTTTCGACTTCGAGACCTACTTGCCGGAGGACGTCTTGACGAAAGTCGACCGGATGAGCATGGCGCACTCGGTCGAGACGCGCGTGCCGCTGCTCGACAACCACGTGATCGATTTCGCCGCCACACTGCCCGCGGGCCTCAAGATCAAGAACGGGCGTCGCAAGCACATCCTCAAGGAGACGCTCCGACCGATCCTGCCGGCCGGAATCCTGGACCGCAAGAAACAGGGCTTCGGGATTCCTCTGGGGACGTGGTTCCGCGGTGGTCTGACGGGACTGTTTTCGGACGTCCTCGACGCGCCCTTGACGAAGCAGCGCGGCTATTTCGAGCCATCCTTCGTTTCGCGCCTGTTGAAGGAGCATCTGGCCGGCGAACGGGACCATACCCTTCGCCTCTGGCAGCTGCTCGTATTCGAGCTGTGGCACCGGCAGTACCTCGACGCGGCTCTGCCGGGCAGCTCGGCTGCTCAGGTCAGGTAGAGAGGTTCCTATTTGGGCCGTTTGATGAGCCCGGGGCGCGTGGCACCTGGCTTGCTGAGGTGGTAAATGTGAAGGCCGCACCCCAAATTCCGGTTGCCGTCTTCCTGACGGCATTTCACCCGGGCGGGACGGAACGACAGATGACCGAGCTCATCCAGCGTCTGGATCGACGCCGTTTCGACGTGCATGTTGCATGCTTTCAGCGGGAGGGTGCCTGGCTGCCAGTTGTGGAAGCGTGCGCCCCGGTCACGGCGTTTCCAATCCGTGGCTTCGCCCGTCCCGCCACATGGGCAAGGGCGGCAGGATTCGCCCTCTGGTGCCGGGCGCGGCGGATTGCGGTGCTGCAGACGTGCGACCTCTACGCCAACACGTTCGGGCTGCCCGCAGCGGCCCTCGCCCGTGTTCCCGTCCGGATCGGCAGCCGGCGGGAGCTGAATCCGGACAAGACGGCCCGGCAGATTACCCTTCAGCGACACGCCTACCGGTGCGCGCATGCCATAGTGGCGAATTCCGGCGCGGCCGCCCGTCAACTGCAACAGGAAGGGGTGTCCGCCGAGGTCGTGCGCGTCATTCCGAACGGCGTGACGATCGAACGTTTCGCGCCGCGCGCGGCCGGCGAGCGGCCGGTGCGAACCATCCTCACCGTCGCCAATCTTCGGACTGAAAAAGCGCACGAAGTCCTGCTCGCCGCGGCGGCGCAATTGATCGGTCGTCATCCGCAGCTTCAGTTTGTGATTGCGGGAGACGGGCCGCGCGCCGCGGAGTTGCGCGCGCTTGTGGGGACCCTCGGTCTTCAGGCGCACGTCACGTTTCTCGGACATCGGGAGGACGTTCCCGCGCTGCTGGCGCAAGCCGACGCCTTCGTCTTGCCGTCGCGCTCGGAAGCGTTTCCAAACGGCGTCATCGAGGCGATGGCGGCCGGATTGCCCGTGATCGCCAGCCGAGTCGGGGGCCTGATCGATCTCGTCGACGAGGGGCGCACCGGTTTTCTCGTGGCTCCCGACGATCCGCTGGCGCTTGCTGCCGCCGTCGAGTCGCTCGTCTACTCGCCGGCGCGCGCGGCTGTGATCGGCGCCGCGGCTCGCGATGAGGTCATGCGCCGGTTTTCATTCGACCGTATGGTCCAGGGCTTCGAGGACCTGTACGACGCTCAACTTCGTTCGACGGGCGCGGTGGTGCGGCCCGGCGTTGCTTCGCGGGCGGCCTAGAATATGTGCGGTATTGCCGGGCGCTTCAACTACGACCCCTTCCGGCCCGTGGACCGCAGCGTCCTCGAAGCGATGACGGACGCCGTCGCCCATCGCGGTCCCGATGCCGCGGGCTATCACCTCGCCCCCGGCATCGGCCTGGGTCATCGACGGCTCAGCATCATCGACTTGTCCACGGGCGATCAGCCGCTCACCAACGAAGACGGGTCGATCTGGACGGTGTTCAACGGCGAGATCTACAACTTCGCCGAGGTCCGCGCGGAGCTCGTCGCGCACGGCCACCAGTTCCGGACCGGGTCTGACACCGAGGTGATCGTTCACGGCTACGAGCAATGGGGAGAGCGCTGCGTCGAGCGCTTCCGCGGCATGTTCGCATTCGCCGTGTGGGACGCGACCGCGCGGCGGCTGCTGCTTGCCCGCGATCGCCTGGGCGTCAAGCCGCTCTACTACGCGGAAATCCCCGGACGCGGCATTGTTTTCGGATCTGAACTGAAGTCCCTTCTCGAGGATCCCGACGTTCCGCGCGACTGGAGTCCGGAAGCGATCGACGCCTACCTGACGCTCCTCTACATCCCCGCCCCCGCGACGATCTACAAGCGGGTGCACAAGCTCGAGCCGGGCCATGTGCTCGTCGCGGAAAAGGGGTCCGTCCGTACGTCGCGGTACTGGGATCTCCACTTCACCGGGGATGGGGATGCCGGCCGGGAAGAGGACTATCTCGAGCGGCTCGACGCCCTGCTCTCGGAATCGGTGGCGCTCCGCCAGATCGCCGACGTCCCGCTCGGCGCATTCCTGTCCGGGGGCATCGATTCGAGCGCCGTGTGCGCCTACATGGTGCAGACCAGCAGCCGTCCGCCGGTCACGATTTCGGTCGGCTTCGATCACGCGCGCTACGACGAGTTGTCGCATGCCAAACGCGTCGCCGAACATCTCGGCTGCGAGTTCCACCCCCGCACCGTGACACCCGACATCGTCTCGCTCCTGCCGAAGCTGGCGTGGCACTTCGACGAACCCTTCGCCGATTCATCCGCGGTGCCGACCTACTACGTGTCGAAGGCGGCGCGCGAGCTCGTCACGGTGGCGCTCTCGGGTGACGGCGGCGACGAGCTCTGGGCCGGCTATGCGCGGCACCGCGTCGAGCACTGGGAGCAGAGCGCGCGACGGGCGCTCGGCCCGGCGACGGCGCTGGCCGGCATGCTCGGTCGCGCCCTGCCGCTCTCCGTCAAGGGGGCGCGCGCCTTGCGTCATCTCGGCGCCGCGCCGGATCACGCCTACGCCTTGAAGCACGCCTACGGAATGTTCGAACCCGACGCCAAAGCACGGCTCTACTCGTCGGACTTCGCGGCCAGCGTGCGCGGCGCCGATCCCTTTGCCACCTTCCGCGATGCCTACGCACGGTGCCGCTCGCTCGACCCCGTCGATCGCGGTCTCTACACCGACGTTCACACGTACATGATCGACGACATCCTCACCAAGGTCGACCGCATGAGCATGGCGGTCTCCCTCGAAGCACGAGAGCCGCTCCTCGATCATCGGCTGGTCGAGTTCGCCGCGACCGTGCCGATGTCGCTGAAGATCAAGAACGGCCGCGGCAAGCACCTGCTCCGCAAAGTCCTCGAAAAGAAGATCCCCCGCGAGATTCTGGAGCGCGGCAAACAGGGATTCGAGGCGCCGATCGGCGAGTGGCTGCGCGGTCCGCTCGCGCCGATGGCCGAAGGGCTGCTGTCGGACGGCCGGCTCCGCGACCGTGGCGTGTTCGACGACCGCGAAGTCACCCGGCTGTGGACCGAGCACCGCGACGGCCGTTCCGATCACCGGCACCGCCTCTGGCAGCTGATGATGCTGGAGCTGTGGTTCCGCCAGTTCATCGACCAGGCCCCCGCCGCGCGGGCCGCTTACGCAGAGGCCATCTAAATACATGTGCGGTATCGCAGGCATCGTCGCGACCGACCGGCTCGACGAAGACGAACGCGCGCGTCTCACGGCGATGCGCGACGTCATCACGCACCGCGGTCCTGATGATGCCGGGACCTATTGCGACGGTCAGGCCGGCCTCGTCCACCGGCGTCTCAGCATCGTCGACCTGGCCGCCGGACACCAGCCTCTCTCGAACGAGGACCAGAGCGTCTGGATTGCGTTCAACGGCGAAATCTACAACCACGCGGACATTCGTCCGACACTCGAATCGCTCGGGCACGTCTACCGCACGCGCTGCGACACGGAAACCATCGTCCACGCCTACGAGCAGTGGGGCGACGCCTGCGTGGAACATTTCCGCGGCATGTTCGCGTTCGCGATCTGGGACGCACCGCGCCGGCGGCTGCTGCTGGCGCGCGACCGGATGGGGATCAAGCCGCTGTACTGGGCGCAGCGCGGCGACCGTTTGGTCTTCGGCTCGGAAATCAAGGCCATCCTAGAAAGCCGCATCGTCACCGCGGTGTCGAACGACCGCGCCATCCCGGAGTTGCTGAGCACCCGCTACGTCTCCGGCGCCGAGACGCTGTTCAAAGGAATCTACCGGCTGCTGCCGGGGCACGTGCTCACCTTCGAGCACGGCGAGGTGACGACCCGGCAATGGTGGGACGTACCGGTGGGCGTCGCCAGGCCTGAGATCGAAGAACTCTCGGATGCCGACGCGGTGTCCCAGTTCCGCGAGAGATTGAACGACGCGGTGCGCACGCGGCTGATGGCTGACGTGCCGCTCGGGATGTTCCTGTCGGGCGGACTGGACAGCAGCGCGATCGCCGCGCTGATGGCCGGCATGATCGATCGGCCGCTGCAGACGTTCTCGGTCGCCTTCAAGCAGCGGGCGTTCAGCGAGCTGGACTACGCCCGGCAGGTCGCCACGGCGATCCGGGCCGACGGGCATGAAATCGTCATCGACGAAGCAGACTTCTTCGGGGCCCTGCCCCGGCTCGTCTGGCACGAGGACGAGCCCCTGGCCCATCCGTCCAGCGTCCCCTTGTACTTCGTCTCGAAGCTCGCCGCGGAGCACGTCAAGGTAGTCCTGACCGGGGAAGGCAGCGATGAATTGCTCGCGGGCTACGGCAAGTACCCGCGCGCGCTTGTCAACTGGCGCGCCGGGGCCTTCTGGAATCTCGCCCCCGAACCAATCCGCGACTTCGTTGCCAACATGATCGTTCCGCGGATGCCGGCGCGTATCGGCCGCTACGCGCAGCGCTCGTTCCTGGCCATGCCGCGGACGCCGGAGGCGATGTTCTTCGACAACTTCGCCGCTATTGGGCTGAAGCGGCAGGCGTCGCTGCTGGATCCGAGGCTGGCGGGGCTCGCCACGCCCGAGATGTACAGCGCATCGCGCGCCTACTTCGATCGGCCGAATGGCAGCAGCACCACACTCGATCGGTTGCTGTACACCGACCTCAAGACCTATCTGGTGGAACTGCTGATGAAGCAGGACCAGATGAGCATGGCGGCATCCATCGAAAGCCGCGTGCCCTTCCTGGATCATCACCTCGTCGAGTTCGCGACCGCGCTGACCCCGCGCATGAAATTGCGCGGCCTGACGACGAAGTGGATTCTGCGCGAATCGGTCAAGGCGCTCCTGCCGGCGGAGATCCTCACGCGCAAGAAGATGGGCTTTCCGGTCCCGTTCTCGCTGTGGCTGCGCGGCAGCGGCGCCGGCATGGTCCGGGACGTGTTGCTCGACTCCCGCGCCCGGCAGCGCGGCATCACCGATCCGGCGGCGGTCGCCGCGCTCATCGACGGCCACGCCAGCGGGCGGGCTGACGCCGGCGACGCGCTCTGGAGCCTGTTGAACCTCGAGCTGTGGAACAGAACCTTCATCGACGGCGAAGGGGTGCAGACGCTGCCGGCGCCGTCGGCGATCATCGACGCCGCCCCCGGTGCGCTCAAGGCGATCGCATGAAGCTGCTGTGGCTCAACGCCGGCCTGCTGCTGCCGCTCGACAAGGGGGGCAAGCTGCGCACCTGGCATATGATGCGCCACCTCGCGGCGCGTCACGACATCACCTATCTGTCGTTTGCGGACTCAACGCAGACGGAAGCGGATCGTCTCGGGATGCGGGCTGTCTGTTCGCGCCTCGAAACGGTGCCCCGGACCGATACGGCCAAGGGCACCTGGCGCTTCTACGCTGACGCCGCCAGCTACCTCGTCGATGCGGCGCCGTACGCCGTCGCGAAGTACCGATCCGACGCGTATCGCACCCGCGTCGAGGAACTGCTCGCCACCGGACAATTCGACGCGGTGGTCTGCGACTTTCTGCCGCCGATCGTCAATCTTCCCGAGCGCCTTCCCTGCCCGTCGATCCTGTTCACGCACAACGTCGAGGCGGAGATCTGGCGCCGGCATGCGGAACAGGCGGCCAACCCGGCGTCGAAGTACCTGATGACGCAGCAATGGAAGCGCATGCTGCGCTTCGAGGCCGCCGCCCTGGCCCGCTTCGATCTGGTGCTGGCCGTGTCGGAGGCCGACGGCCACACCTTCGGCCGGCTGTATCCCGGCAGGCTGCGGGCGCCGGTGCACGTGGTCCAGACCGGTGTCGAGACCGACTTCTTCTCCCCGGCGGAGACCGAACCCGG
>JANPCT010000745.1:0-8207 GCA_031431095.1 Acidobacteriota bacterium
GTGTCCGTCGCCCGGTACACCTGGCCCATCCCGCCCTCGCCGATCTGTGCGGTGATGACGTAGGTGCCGAGCCGCGCGCCGGGAGTGAGGGCCAAGGGTGACGTGAGTATAGGGCTAGAGCCGGACGAGGACGGGATTACTCTCCCCTGACACCGCACTGTTTACTGATCTGTGTTCGCGGCGACTCTGAGGCGATCGAGCGAGAAACGAACCATTATCGGCGTCATCGTGAGGGTCCACCGACTCGCTGTGTCCGTAGCTCACTTGGATAGAACATGGGACTTCTAAGCCGGGGGTCGCAGGTTCGAGTCCAGCCGGGCGCGGCAATTACCTCCTCCGCCTCACCAGCTGACCGGCTGCGTTTTCAGCCGGCGCAATTAATCGATAACGTACATCCAACCTTCAATGGATTCGCGACGAAGTGTTTGAACGAGGAGAAGTTTGTCAGGCTAGAGGACGCGCGGGCTCAGATCGCCTCTTGCCCATCGGTCACGTTCTGAGGCATTGATCGGCATGCGGCTGCCGAATGCGAGAATCAGCTCGACAAAGGGCATGACGACATACGGAACAGGGCGTGGCTCGTACATCTAGAGGGGACAAGGAGAAGCTATGAGCAAACCGACAGGCCTGATAGCAGCGATTGCAATCGTGGGACTCTGTGGCAGCGTCACGCCGTCCGCGGCGCAGGAGACGAAGCTGCGGATCATCGCGTTCGGAGCGCATCCGGATGACAACGAGCTGCGGCTGGCCGGCACCGCCGCGAAGTGGGCCGCGCTCGGCCATCACGTCAAGTTCGTCTCGATGACCAACGGCGACATCGGCCACTGGCGGGAGGCCGGCGGTCCGCTGGCGCGCCGCCGCACGCAGGAAGTCCAGCAGGCGGCGAAACTTCTGGGCATCACGACGCAGGTGCTGGATCTCCACGACGGCGAACTGGAACCGACGCTCGAGAACCGCCGGACGATTACACGCCTCATCCGCGACTGGAAGGCGGACATCGTTCTGGGACACCGACTGGAAGACTACCACCCGGATCACCGGGCGGTCGGCCAACTCGTTCGGGACGCCTCGTATATGGTCACCGTCCCGTTCTTTTGCCCCGACACGCCCCACCTGGAGCGCAACCCCGTGTTCCTCTCGTACGAGGATCGCTTTACGCGGCCCGATCCGATGCGCGGCGACATCGCAGTGGCGATCGATGACGTCGTGGATAAGAAGCTGGCTGCCGTGGAGGCGATGCCGTCGCAGTTCTACGAGGGCGGAGCGAACGGCGGCCCGGCGCTCGTCCCGGGCGACGAGCCAGGCAGGGCGCGCCGGAAGACGGAGGTTCGCGAGGGATTCAGGAAGCGCTTCGTCAGCACCGCGCAGCGGTTCCGGGACAAGCTGCGCGAGCTCTACGGCGCGCAGCGAGGCGATGCCGTGCAATATGCGGAAGCATTCGAGATCTCAGAATACGGGCGTCGCCCGACCGCGGAGGAAATCCGACGGTTGTTCCCGTTCTTCGGCCAGTCGTAGTTGCGCGCGTCAGGAGACAGCTGACAGCGGTAGAATCGCGCTCGGCGAGGAGATTCCATGAGCGACATCTCGAGACGCACGTTCCTCACAACGACCGCGGCGGCGGGAGCCGGCTTGACCATCGTGCCGCGGCACGTGCTCGGCCGAGGCTTCCAGGCGCCCAGCGACACGGTGAACATCGCCACCGTTGGGTTCGGCGGCATGGGCGGCAGCAACACGCGCCGCCTCATGTCCCAGAACATCGTCGCGATCTGCGACATCGACGACGCGCTCGCGGATGCGCAGCTGAAGCGCATGCAGGACGACGCGGCAAAAATGCCGGCCGCGCCGCAGCAGCCGCAGTCGGCGATCGTCATGTCGAAGGCGCAGGCGGCCGCGAACGCCCGCCGGCCCCGTATCGACAACGCGGCGGCGCTGCGGCGCTTCAGCGGCGAGCAGATCTCGCGGCTGAAGCGATACCGCGACTATCGCGAGATGCTGGACAAACAGAAGGACATCGATGCGATCGTCGTCGCCACACCGGATCACATGCACGCCGTGATCGCGCTGGCGGCCATGGATCTGAACAAGCACGTCTACGTGCAGAAGCCGCTCTGCTGGTCCGTCGAGGAGGCGCGCGCGCTCGCGCGGAAGGCGAAGGAGAAACCCACCGTCGTCACGCAGATGGGCAACCAGGGGCACTCGAGCGACGGCTCGCGCACGGGGTACGAATACATCCGCGGCGGTGCCATCGGCGACGTGCGCGAGGTCCAGGTGTGGACGAATCGACCGCTCGGGTTCTGGCCGCAGGGGATTCCGCGTCCGGCGGCCCTGGCGCCTGCCCCGAGCGCGCAGCGGCCGCTGCGTTTCCCCTCGGGACGCGTCACCCCGCTGATGGCCGACGCGCTGTATCGGGAGGCGGCGTCCGTCCCGTCGACGCTCTCGTGGGATCTCTTCCTCGGCGTCGCCCCCGCGGTCGAGTACCACCCGATTTATCATCCGCATCACTGGCGCGGCTGGGTGGACTGGGGCCAGGGGGCGCTGGGCGACATGGGCGCGCACCTGATCGATCATCCGTTCAAGGCGCTGGACCTCGGTCTCCCCACCGTGATCGAGACGTTGTCGACGCCGTTCAACGGCGTCTCCTTCCCGCACGCGACCACGACCTACTATCACTTCCCGGCGCGCGGTACTATGCCGGCCGTGAAGCTGACGTGGTACGACGGCGGACTCACGCCGCCGCGGCCCGAGGAGCTCGGCGATGAAAAACTGAACGGCGAGGGGGGCATCATTTACGTCGGCAGCAAGGGCAAGATGATGCAGCTGACATACGGCCACGAGCCCCGGCTGCTGCCGAAGTCGGCGCACGACCGGGCCGCCGAGCCGAAGGCTCTGCTCCCGCGCATCGCGCACGCGCAGGACGAGCACGAGATGAACTGGATCGAGGCGATCCAGGGCAAGGCGCCGATCTCCTGTCCGTTCGAGTACGCGGCGCCGCTGACGGAGGTCATGCTCCTCGGGATCGTGTCGCTGCGCGCCGGACAGAAGACGCCGGGGGACAGCAAGATTCACTACGACGGCGCCAACATGCGCGTCACCAACACGATCAAGGGATCGGGCGGGACGATAACGGATCCGAACGAGTTTCTCCGGCGCGAGTACCGCCCGCCGTGGAAGCTGACGTAGTTGTCGGGCGGATGGCGGAGCGGGATTCGAACCCGCGGTAGGTTTCCCCTGGACGCGCCTTCCACGCGTGCCCCTTCCGTCTCCGCTCGCGTCGGCACAGCGGGAGCTGCGGCGAGAGCGCGAGCTTCACAAAGCGCGGTCACGATGGGATGGGTACGACTGGGTCCACCCCGCGAGCGACCTGCGAGTATGCTGGCTTCATGCGATGGATCCTGGCAGTCGCGGTCCTCGGCCTGGCGGCGATGCATCTGGACGCGGGCCGCGCGCCGCAGAACGATCCCGTCGCCATCCGCGTCGACACGGCCGTCAAGAGGGGGCCGATGCATCCCTTCTGGGCCTGGTTCGGCCACGACGAGCCGAATTACACCTACACGAAGAACGGTCAGAAGCTGCTTTCGGCGCTACAGCAGCTCAGTCCGGTGCCCGTATTCGTGCGGGTACACAACCTGCTCACATCGGGCGACGGCACATCCGCCCTGAAATGGGGCTCGACGAACGTCTACACGGAGGACGCCCGCGGCAACCCGATCTACGACTGGAAGATCCTCGACCAGATCGTGGACACCTACCTGGCTCGCAAGATGAAGCCGTTCGTCCAGCTCGGCTTCATGCCCGAGGCGTTGTCGTCAGCGCCGGCCGGCGTGCCGTACCGGCATTTCTGGAAGCCGGGCGATCCGTACAACGACATCTACACCGGCTGGACCTTCGCACCGAAGGACTACAGGAAGTGGGAAGAGCTCTGCTACCAGGTGACGCGGCACCTCGTCGAGAAGTACGGCCGCCGTGAAGTCGAGAGCTGGTGGTTCGAGCTGTGGAACGAGCCGGACATCGGCTACTGGAGCGGCTCGGTCGGGCCCGGCCGCGGCCGCGGCGATCCGGCGGCGGCGCAGAAGGCGCAGACCCGCCGCGACGAGTTCAACAAGCTCTATGACTTCACCGTCGAGGGCGTGCGCCGCGCCCTGCCGGCTGCACGGATCGGCGGACCCGAAGTCACCGGCGGCGCGCAGAACATGCTGCGCTCGTTCCTGCAACACACGTCGTCGGGCACCAACTACGCCACTGGCAAGACGGGGACACCGCTCGACGTCATCACCTTCCACGCCAAGGGTAGCCCCACGTTCGTCGAGAACCGCGTCCGCATGGGCGTCGCCAACCAGCTTCGCAACATCAACAACCATTTCGCGGTCATCAAAGAGTTTCCGATCTACGCGAAGACGCCGCTGGTGATTGGCGAGTCCGATCCCGAAGGCTGCGCCGCCTGCGGTGTGACCCATTACCCGCAGAACGGCTACCGGAACGGGACGATGTTTCCGACCTATACGGCGCTGCAGATCGCGCGCACCTACGAGCTGGCCGATCTGCACCAGGTCAACCTGCTCGGTGCGGTGACCTGGGCATTCCTGTTCGAGGATCAGCCGTACTTCGATGGCTTCCGCGATCTCGCGACCAACGGCATCGCCAAGCCCGTGCTGAACACGTTCCGCATGCTCGGCCAGATGACCGGCGATCGCGTGGCGGCGGTCAGCTCGGCGGGCCTCACGGTAGAGGAGATTCGCGACAAAGGGGTGCGCGATGCGCCCGACATCTCGGCGCTGGCAGCGCGGTCGTCACGGTCGGCCACGGTCTTGATCTGGAACTACCACGATGACGACTTGCCGGCGCCGGCGGCGCCGATCACGCTGACGGTCGATGGGCTGCCGGCCGGGCGCGCGACAGTGACGCACACTCGCATCGACGACACCCACAGCAATTCGTATTCGACCTGGCTGAGGATGGGCTCGCCACAGAAGCCGACGCCGGCACAGTACGAGGAACTGGAGCGGGCGAGCACGCTGCAGCCGCTGACGCCGGCCCGTCACGTAACGATTGGCCGCGACGGCCGTGTCACTGAGACGTTCGACCTTCCGCGCAAGAGTGTCTCGTTCGTGAAGGTGACGTGGTGAGGTGTGCTGTACGAACGGCCTTCTAGGCTCGGGGCCGCAGGTTCGAGCCCTGCCGGGCGCGCCAATCTTCTTCTGGCAGTGCTCTGACCGTTTGTTAGACCGACGAATATCCATACCGAACTCTGCGCGGCTGCGATGAGTGCCCGGCATGCACTATCGACGAACCGCCTTGTCACGTGACGTGCGTGATTGACGAATCGGCACAGGCGTCGGAAGAACGGGGCCTTCAATAAGGTCGAGGAGCTGCGCATTTTGGGCGCGTATTTCGTCGCCACGCCGCGACTCCGTCTCAGGAGGCCTCCAGAGGTCGCCGACGACAACATTCTGAGCTTGGACCACGGGGGACGACTATAGAAGCGGTGGCGCCGACGCGGGTCAAAGCTCGCTCGGCGGCGCCACCGCATCGTCATGCGGTAGGATTGGGACGATGGCCGCGATTGCTGCGAAATAGCCTCGCCAGCATGAAGCAAACAACCGGAAGGCCTCCCGCGTACCCGAGGACGCCGATTAGTTGCACTCGCATGTTTCCGACTGCAGGCCCGACGATACCGGCGACGCAGAGAACGCCAGTGATTAACAAACCGCGTCTCACACCGCGTTCCCGACCGTCACCGTCAAATACTGGCGCCGCGAACAGTAGTGCAAGGCCAAGAAACAAGTCCCAGGCGAGCAATTCCAGCGCGTACGCCGGAGACGGCCACGCAATTCTACCGGGCCCCAGCTGCCGACGGCGCGACCCGAACTCGCGATAGTCGCCCAACGGAGTTGACCAACGCATTTTGGTGAATGCCTTTCCATCTGCGAACGCCGCCGCGCGTCCGTCCGCGACGAAGTTCGTCAGTTCCCCGCGATCGTTGAACGAAAGGACCGCGCGGACGGTATGGCGGGGATTCCGAACATCGAGGTGTCCATGAGGAACAGACGCGATGGCTGGTCGTAGAAGTTGTACTGCTCGCCTGTGAAGGACATCCATCGTGCGTCCGGCCCACTGCGGATTTGCCCGTGAAAGCGCGCACGGAAGTTCTGCACCCGCGGCTGTCCCACAGCGCCGTTCAGACGGATGTACCGCTGCACCTGCGCCGGGAGCTGCGCGAGATCAGCCTCGGTGAGTAGCGGTATTGAGACGGAGCGAATCAGGCCTCGCGCAATCTCGCGATCGTATTCCGCGTGAAAACTCGAGGGGCCCTGCGACAGAAATCCGAGCGCGACGCCCACGAGCACGATGACGTTCGCGATCGTTCCGTACCGGGCATCGCTCCACGACGTGACAATCACGACCTGCGAAACGAGGATTGCACCGGCGCCCATTACCCACCACCATTGAGGCCAGGTGAAGAGGCAGATCCCGGTCGAGAGGAACAGTGCCGCAGCCAGAAGCCAAAGGACGCCTAACGGCGCAGTGATCTGGTGGGTCAGCTGCGGAATCTCAGCAACGCCGAACGCCTTCGCGGTACCCATTAGATGAATGAGGCCGTGGACAACGAGAAAGATCGCGAAGAGGATTTTCATGAATGGATACCTCGGCGACAAGCCGGGAGAGGGGCTAGGCGTAGGACGCATTGAAATGCGTGGTTCGCTTTCAAACGACCGACGAGCCTAAGTGTGACCGTTTCGCGAAGCATGTGAGGTGGTTATTCGCCCTGATCGAGGAGAGTCGGTCCTTGGCCATCGCCCCACCCTCATCGGACGGAGAAGCCCCGGCTGGTGGGCGCACATGGTGGGCGCACTTCGAGTTTACCCGCATAAACATTGAGCCAACTATCCTCCACACGGAAGAGCGAGGAGATGTGTATTGTGGGGGTATTTCTGGGGGCTACCCATCGCATGTCAGTCGCAGAGAAGTCCGGGAGTCCCAAGAGGTCTCACTGAATCGCCGGGAGTCTCAGGTCTTAGAGCGAGGCGGTTGCCAGATCGCGCGCGGTGTCCTCGCTTACGAGGGAGAAGCGCGAATGGAGGTCCTCCGCCCTGGCAAGCGCCGCTTGGACGTGCGCGACGATATTGTGGGCGCCGACGTGCTCGATGAGCTCGGCGCGGTGGAGGAACGCTGCGGGCTGATGGCGCGCGCCGCAGAGGATCAGCGTGCGGCTGGATTTCTTCAGGCGATCACTGAGCGCCTCCAGCGCGTGCAGGCCCGAGGCATCGATCGCCGTCATGTTCCGCAACCGGAGGATGACGATGGGCGCGAACGTCGAGAGGTCGGTGGTCGCTTCCGCTAGCTTATCCGTCATCCCGAACAGAAACGGGCCGTGAATGCGCAAGATCGTGACGTACGGCGGCAGGTGCTTGTCCTGCAGTACGTGGGCACGGCCGTCTTCAATGTATTCGGGTGTGACTGTCGCGATGCTCGTCGTATCCGTCACACGGTAGATATAGAGAAGCGCAGCCAGCGCCATGCCCACCTCGACGGCGATCGTGAGGTCGGCCATCACGCTGAGCGCAAACGTGATCATCCACACGGATTTATCAGCCCAGTCCAGCCGCCAGATACCACCAATCTCCCGCCACTCGCCCATGTTGTAAGCGACCACAAAGAGCACAGCGGCCAGCGTCGCCAGCGGCACATAGGTGGCGAGCGGCGCCAACAGCAGCACGATGGCGAGCAGCGTCGCCGCATGGATCAGGCCGGCGACGGGAGAGCGACCGCCGGACCGGAAGTTCGTCGCCGTACGCGCAATCGCACCAGTCACGGGAATCCCGCCGAAGAGCGGCGCAGCGATATTCGCCACGCCTTGCGCCATGAGCTCGGCATGCGAGTTGTGCCGATCGCCCGTCATCGAGTCCGCCACAACGGCCGAGAGGAGGCTTTCGACGGCAGCCAGCAGCGCTACCGTCATCGCCGCCGGGAGCAGCGGCAGGATCAGATCAGCGCGGAAGGTGGGAATGGCGATCGGCGGCAGGCCGCTTGGAATCGCCCCAAACGTCGAGCCGATCGTGGCCACCGGCAGATGAAACGCGACCACCGCCAGTGTGCCCAGGATGAGTGCCACGATGGAGCCGGGAATCCGAGGCAGCCACCGCGGCACGAGCAGCACGAGCGCCAGCGAGCCGACGCCCAACGCGAGGGCGACGGGATCGAATGTGTTC
>JANPCT010000746.1:0-4819 GCA_031431095.1 Acidobacteriota bacterium
CCTGGTCGGGCCCGTCCACCTTCTCGAACTGCAGTCCCATTCCAACGCGACGGTCGCTCCACGCCACTCGCGAGTCGGCTTCGACGTCCACTTTTGAGCCGGGCAGGCGGAATCGCACCCGCACCTTGGCATGCTGTTCGAGTGGGCTCATGGTGCGGACGGCGATCCCCCCCTTGCTCAGGTTCAGCGTCAGCGCTGCGGCAATGGTGTTGCCGAACCGGTAGGCGATCGGAATGCCCAGGACCACTCGGGGGCTGCCGCGACGATTGAAATTGTCGGGGAAGAGATGCGGCGCCAGCGACGGCAGGATGTTCTGGACCGCGCTGTACTCGTTGACGTAGCCCGCAACCCCGAGGCCGGCGAGGTCTTTCACCTCCGCGGCGCTCGCGATCGTGCCGCTGAAGACCAGGATCGGCAGCCGCCCGCCATCGATCTTGCGGATGGTCCTGACCAGTTCCACGCCACCCGCATGGGGCAGCCGCAGGTCGAGCACCAGCAGGTCGATTTCCGCCAGGTCGGCCCGCAGTTGGGCGAGAAGCTCGGCGGCGCTCTTCACCGGCACGGCCTTGTGGCCCGCCCCGACGAGGGCAGTGGCGAAACGATCCCGCACGAACGCAGTGTCGTCGGCGACGATGACGGTCTTATTGCTCACGGGCTTGATTGCAGAATTTATCAGGTTCTCGCTATAATTCGAACTTCTATCTGTCGAGTTCGTCAGGGAGCGTGTGATGGCCACTTGTCCGGAATGTGATGCGGAGATCGAGGTCGACGAGTTCGACGTCGATAAGGGGGATTTGATCAGCTGCCCGGACTGCGGCTCGAATCTCGAGGTTATCGGTGTGTCCCCCGTCGAGCTCGAGATGGCTGACGACGAGGACGACGAGGACGACGACGACGACGAAAAGCTCGGCGACGACGACGATGACGCCGACGACGACGACGATGATGATGACGATGCCGACGAGGACAAGGAGACAGAAGGCTGGGACGAGTGACGCAGGCCGCCGGGCCGGATAACGCCCTCCTGCTCGACAAAGCCGCCGCGCTGGAAACCCGGCTCGCGGCCCTCGGCTCGGTCCTGGTGGCGTATAGCGGCGGCGTCGACAGCGCTTTTCTTGCGGTGACTGCGACTCGCGTTCTCGGCGAGCGCGCCCTCTGCGTCACCGCCGACAGTCCAAGCTACCCGGATCATCATCGCGACCTGGCCATCGGCACCGCTCGCGCCTTCGACCTGCGGCACGAAATGGTGCCGACGTCGGAAGTCGAACACCCGGAATACCGGGCCAATCCCGCCAACCGCTGCTACTACTGCAAGCACGAGCTCTACACGCATCTGACCGCCATCGCGCGCGCCCGCGGATTCGCTGCCGTGGTGGACGGCAGCAATGCCGACGACCGCGGCGACTATCGTCCGGGGCGCCAGGCTGCCCGCGAGTTCGGCGTGCTCAGTCCGCTCGACGAGGTTGGGCTGACGAAAGTGGAGATCCGCGAGCTCGCGCGCCGCGCCGGGATGTCGACATGGGATGAACCGGCGTCTGCGTGCCTCTCGTCGAGGATTCCGTATCACACCGAAGTCACCGAAGAAAAACTGCGGACTATCGATGCCGCTGAACGCATCCTCCGGGATCTCGGGTTCCGCATCTGCCGCGTCCGCCACCACGACACGATCGCGCGGCTGGAGCTGGGCCGCGAGGAAATCGCGCGCGCGCTCGAACCGGAGATCGCCGCCACGATCGACCGGGAGCTCCGAGCGCTGGGCTACGCGCACGTCACGATCGATTTACGCGGCTACCGCCTCGGCAGCCTCAACGAGGCGCTGAAGCTCCGGCCCGTCTAGTGAGCGGGCAGCGCACGCCCGGCGTCACGCTGGTCCTTCTCTCCGTCTTCCTCGCCGCGCATCTCGCGCTGCTCCCGAAAACTCTCGAAGATTTCGACTCGATCAACTTCGCGCTCGGGGTGCGCCAATTCGACGTCGCGCGCCATCAGCCGCACCCGCCGGGTTATCCGGTCTATATCGCCCTCGCCAAGGTCTCCACTTCCGTGCTGCGCGCCGCAGGCATCGACGCCGCGGCGCCACGCGGGCTGGCCATATGGAGCGCGCTCGCCGGCACCGCGGCGATCCCCGCCGTGCTGCTGTTGTTCCGGCGGCTGGAAGGACGCGAGCAGCTGGCGCGATGGGCGACACTGGTCGTCGCCGCGTCGCCGCTCTTCTGGTTCACCGCGCTGCGACCGTTGAGCGATATGCTCGGGTTCGCGGCGGCGATGTGGGCGCTCGCCCTCGTGTCGGCGTCGCCGCCTGGACGGCGCATGGTCGTGGGAGCGCTGCTGGCCGGCGCCGCCGTCGGCATTCGCTCCCAGACCGCGGTGCTGACCCTGCCGATGCTCGTGCTGGTGCTCGTTTCTGCCGGCAGCGCGCGTGTCGCGGCCGGCGCCGCAGGTGCCTTTACCGCCGGCGTGCTGGCGTGGGGTATTCCGCTGATAGTGGCGAGCGGCGGGTGGAGCGCGTATCTACAGGCGCTGGGCTCGCAGGCAGGAGAGGATTTCTCGGGCGTACGGATGCTCTGGACGCATCACACCGTCCGTGACGCCGCGCACGCGCTGATGAACACGTTCATCTGGCCCTGGGACTGGTGGCTCGGCGTGGCGGTGTGCCTGCTGGCGCTCGTCGGCGTGACACGGATCGGCTGGCGCGCGCCGCGGGCGCTGGCCGCGGCGCTGATCGTGTTCGGCCCGGATGCCGTATTTCACCTCCTCTTTCAGGAAACCGAAACGACGCGCTATGCCTTGCCGCTGCTCCCGCTGATCGCCTACGCCGCCATGGCGGCGGTCGAGGGGCTGCCGGCGCGCGCGCTGCCCGTCGCCGCAATCGGCGTCGCCGTGATTGCGTTGATGCAGGCGATCCCCGCGTCGCTGCATTACGCGCGTGACGGCGCCCCCGTGTTTCGCGCGTTTGACGACATGGCCGCCACGGCGCATGGCGGCGATCGCGTCGGCATGATCGCGCTCCACGCGGGCGCGCGCCGCGCCGCGGAGTGGGCGGCGCCGATTCTGCCGGCCCGCGTCGCCATGGCGCCGCACGGGCACGAGTGGCTGGCGCTCGTCGCGCTCTGGCAGGCGGAACCGGCCGCGCTCGTCTGGTTCGCCGCCGATCCGCGGCGGACGGATCTCGCGCTCTTCGATCCGCGGGCACGCGATCTGGCGCGGGCGTATCGCTGGGGATTCATCGAGCCGCCCTTCGTCGGCGGCGCGCGGCCGGATGACATCGAGTGGTACCACATGCGTCCGCCGAACTGGATGCTCGATCGTGGCTGGTCCGTGACGGCCGAGACCGGCGGCGTGTCCGCGCGCGATCGGGCCGGACCGCCCACCGCCCCGGCGGTGGCGTGGGTCAGACGCGGATCGGGCGAAACCACCGTGCTGCTCGGGGGCCGGCACCTTGGCGCCGGAACCGCGCCGGTCCGCCTGACATGGCATGGCACGCTGCTCGAATCGTTCGACGCCGCGCCCGGATTTTTCCTGCGTGTGCTCAGGCTGCCGGCGTCGGCGTCGGTCGATCGCGGCGGCTACCAGCCGCTCGAGGTCGCGTCAGCCGGGCAGATTTCCCTAGAACAATTCGACGCGCAAGGGCCCGGCACACCAATGTTCGGCTACGACACCGGTTGGCAGGAGCCCGAGTACAACGCGTCCGAGGGACGATCGTGGCGGTGGATGAGCGAGAAGGCGGTGCTCTGGGCCAGGCCCGTGGGGCGTCCGGTGACCCTGCGGCTCACGGGAGAAGATCCGCGGCGCTACTTCGATGGCGCCCCGCATGTGCGCGTGTTGATCGGCGACGCGGAAGTGGCGGCGTTCGATCCGTCGGGTGATTTCGAACAGACCGTCACGCTGCCGGCCGGGCTGCTGCTCGCGGCCAATGGCCGCGTCACGCTCGAGAGCTCGAGGTTCTTCGTCTCCGGCCGTGGCGGTGACCAGCGTCACCTCGCGCTCCGTATCTATCGGGTCACTGTCGAGTAGCGGTCCCGCGGCGTCCGCTTCAGGCTCGTTCCGGTCTGATCGCGACTGCCAGCAGTGAGCTGCCGATCGGCATCGGTATCCTCCGCAGCGCTGCCGCTTCGATGGCCAGCAACCCCGACAGGAGCGCATTCACCGGCGCCGCCGGAACGGTGATGTCCTCCTGCGACTCGACGTGTCCGCGCCACCGCTGCAGCAACCTGGTCGCGGCGACGAGCGGCAGGATGGAGAAATTGGTGTAGGTGCTGTGCGTGACGCGGAACCCCGCCGCCTCGAGGCGGCGGCGCAGGTCCGCCTTGTCGTACCGGCGCACTTCTCCCGAGAGCACCGAGTGATTGCCGCGCAGCGCCGCCAGCGCCGCTACGTTCAGGATCAGCGTGCCGCCGGGCTTCAGCACCCGGAACATCTCCCCGATCGCCGCGCGCTCCACCGCGTCCTCGAGCGAATAGATCACGTCGAAGGAGGTGACGAGATCGAATCGCGCATCCGCGAAAGGCAGTTGCGCGACGGAGGCGCGTGCCACCTGCCGCTCCCCCTGACCGCGCGCGTACTGAAGTCCGCCCCAGGTAAGGTCGATACCGTAGGCACGGCCATGGCGCCGCAGCATGTGCAGGTTGTGCCCGGTGCCGCAACCGCAGTCGAGGATCTCGGCACGGCCGGCCGGCACGGCGCGGGCGATCAACGGTTCGACGAACCGGCGGAAACCGCGGAACCAGAAATGAACGCGTTCGGCGCGCGCGGTGGCCGCGAGCAGTCGATCCATCGTGTTAAACTCGGACGCAAATTCTACATTGTGTGCGCAGGAGAGTGA
>JANPCT010000747.1:0-5040 GCA_031431095.1 Acidobacteriota bacterium
TACGGGGATTTGAACCCCGGTCCCGTGGCTGAGAACCACGTGTCCTGACCCCTAGACGATAGCGGCACGGGCGACTCGAACTATCTATCTTAGTGATTGTCCCCTTGAGGGTCAAGATTCAGGACAAGCGGCGTTCGACTCAGGGACGCGCCAGGTAGTTTGGCACGGCATGCAGCCCCAGGCATTGGCGTCTCGTCTCTGCCCCCCTGCCTCCCGAGTTCGATATCATCGGTAGATGCGCTACCTGATCGGCTTCGTTCTCGTCGTCGCCCTCGTGGCCGGCGGGCTCTTCGTCTATGCCGGGCGGCTGCCTGGACCGGCGATCGAGATCGTCAAGCCCACCAGGTTCGTCGGCCAGTCCACCACCGTGGAGGTGACCTTGACGTCGCCGGGCGCGCGACACACCGGCGACTTCCAGGTGGCGTTCGAGCAGAACGGCAAGCAGACACCGCTCGCGTCGTTCTCGCAACTGGCGACCGCGGAGGTGAAGCAGGACGGTCCGGATCGCGTCCGCATCACCCGCACGTTCGGACGCGAGACCATTCCGGACCTGAAGAGCGGCCCCGCGCGCATCGTCGTCACCGCCGAGCGGCCGGTCCTGTACGGCCTGCGCAAGACACGCACGACCGCTACACGCGATGTGCAGGTGCGGCTGGAGAAGCCGTCGATCGCGGTGCTTTCCACGAAGCACTACATCAACCTTGGCGGTTCCGAGATGGTCGTCTATCGAGCCACGCCGTCCGACATCGAGACGGGCGTTCTGGTCGGCGACATCAAATATCCGGGCTATCCGGCAAGCGGCGCGAAGCTCGAGGGGGTCCACATCACCGACCCGGCGGTGAAAATCGCGTTCATCGCGCTGCGCTACGACCAGGACGTCAACACGCCGATGTATGCCTACGCGAAGGACGAGGCGGGCAATACCGCGCGCGCGGACTTCGACCGGCTGACGTTCCCCAAACCCTTCAAGAAGAGCCGCATTCCGCTCGACGACAAGTTCCTCGAGCGCGTCGTCCCGGCGATCCTCGAAACCACCAGCGAAGTGAATCCGCAGGGGACCACCATCGAGAAGTTTCTCGTGCTCAACGGCGAGCTCCGGCGCAAGAACGCCGAGAAGATCGCCAGCTTCGCGGCGCACTCGGCGCCGGAGATCCTCTGGGGCGGAGCCGTCTTCCACCCGTTCACGAATACGGCAGTGGAATCCGCATTCGCGGATCAGCGGACCTACGTCTACAACGGCAAGGAGGTCGATCGGCAGACGCATCTCGGCTTCGATCTCGCGCGCGTCGTCAACTCCCCGATCGTGTCGTCGAACCGCGGCAAGGTGGTGTACGCCGCGCCGCTCGGCATCTACGGCAACTGCGTCATCCTCGATCACGGCATGGGCGTGCAGTCGCTCTACGCGCACCTGTCGTCAATCGGCGTGCAGGTGGGCCAGATGGTCGAGAAGGAACAGGCACTCGGCAAGAGCGGCATGACCGGGCTCGCCGGCGGGGACCACTTGCACTTCACGCTGCTGGTGAACGGACAGATGGTCAACCCGGTCGAATGGTGGGACGCGCACTGGATTCAGGACCGGATTATCCGCAAGCTGCGCGAGGCCAGCGGCGGCTAGCCCGGAGCCCCCGGCCCGTGCTCAGGGCCCAGCCCCCTGCCCCGTGTCGCAGCCCCATGCCCCGGCACCAAGCCCCCTGCCCCGTGGTTATGATACTGATGGAAAGCTATGGTCCGTGATTACAAGCCAATCGTCTTTGCTGCACTGCTCGGCGCCGCGGCCTGCGGCGGAACCAACAGCAGCGAGTCCGCCAAGCCCTCGTCGCCGAAGGCAGCTCCGGACGCGAAGAAAGTCGATGCCTCCACCGCCGCGACGATCACCGGCAGGATCGCGTTCGAGGGGACGCCACCGCAGAACGCGAGCATCAACATGGCGTCCGACCCGGCCTGCGGATCGGCAGCGGTGACTTCGGAGTCGGTGCTCGTCGACAACGGCGGCCTGCAGAACGTGTTCGTCTACATCAAGGACGGACTCGGCAACACGTTCATCTTCGACACGCCGGGCGAGCCTGTGAAACTGGATCAGAAGGGCTGCCATTACGTGCCGCACGTGGTCGGTGTCCGGACCACCCAGCCGCTCGAAGTGATCAACAGCGACAACACGCTGCACAACGTCCACGGCATGCCCCAGGCGAACCGCGAGTTCAACGTCGGACAGCCGGTGCCGGGAATGAAGAACACCGTTGCCTTCACGACACCGGAAGTGCTGATTCCATTCAAGTGCGACGTGCACAGCTGGATGCACGCCTTCGTCGGCGTAGTCGATCATCCCTACTTCGCGGTGAGCGGCAGTGGCGGCGCGTTCGAACTGAAGACGATTCCGCCCGGCACCTACACCATCGAGGCCGTCCACGAAAAACTGGGAAGGCAGACGCAGTCGGTCACGCTCGGCGAGAAGGACGCGAAGCAGATTACCTTTACGTTCAAGCCGGCTGCCTGACAGGCGCATGATGGCCGCGGACCAAGGAGCGCAGAACCAGGACGAACGCGCGGAGCGCGCGGCGGTCGAGTCACGCGCCTCGAACCTGGCCCGGCGCGCTTGCAATCCCTGGCACCACCGTTACGTCAAGCTCGTGACGATCAGCATCGTGCTGCTGATCGCGGCAGGCGGCATGGTGACGAGCACCGACTCCGGCCTCTCGGTGCCCGACTGGCCGACGAGCTACGGGTGGAACATGTTCACGTTCCCGCTCAGCAAGTGGGTCGGGGGCATCAAGTACGAGCACGGCCACCGGCTGATCGCGAGCACCGTCGGCTTCCTCACCATCATCCTTGCCGCATGGACATGGTGGGTCGAGTCCCGCGCCTGGGTTCGCAAGCTCGCATTTGCCGCGCTCGGAGCCGTGATCCTGCAGGGGCTTCTCGGCGGCCTCACGGTGATCTTCTTCCTGCCCCCGGCGATTTCCATCGGGCATGCGGGCCTCGCCCAGATTTTTTTCTGCCTGACGCTCACCCTCGCCGTCGTCACCTCCCCCGGCTGGAAGCAGGCAGTCGCACCGGTGGACGACGCGATGCTCCGCCGGCTTGCGTTGACGACGACGGCGGTGGTCTACGCCCAGATACTGGTCGGCGCCACGATGCGGCACACCAACGCCGGCATGGCGATTCCCGATTTTCCCTATGCGTTCGGCCACATCATTCCGCCGCAGTGGAACGCGAAGATCGCGATTCATTTTGCGCATCGGGTCGGCGCGCTGCTGGTGACGGTCGCAATCCTGGCAACCTCGAGTCACGTGCTCTATCACCATCGCCGACGCCCTGAACTGGCCAGGCCGGCGATGCTCCTGCTGACGTTCCTGTCGATGCAGGTGACGCTCGGCGCGTTCGTCGTCTGGAGCGGGATGGACCCCGTCATCAACACCGCGCACGTCGTGAACGGCGCGCTGGTCCTGGGCACGTCCGTGGTGCTGGCGCTGCGCGCGTTCGCCGGGCGCCGCGCGGCCGTCTCCGCAGCCGACGCCTCACGGCTCAGTGATTCGCAGGCCGGCGACTCGCCGCTGCCGGCTGCAGGGCGGCTCCCTGTTCCGCCGCGCCCGCCGGGGCTTCGCGCCGGAGCGCGCCCTTGAGGACGGATGCGGCAGTCATCGCCGGATCGCATGCCCGCAGCCGCGATTTCATCGCGCTCGCGAAGCCCCGGCTGAACCTGCTCGTGGTGGCGTCCACGCTCGTCGGCTACGTGATGGCCGAGGGCGACTCGCTCGGTGCGGTAGGCGTCGGCGGGCTGCTCCTCGGCACCGGCCTCGTGGCGGGTGGTGCGTCGGCGTTCAATCAGGTCATCGAGCGCGACCTCGACGCGTTGATGCGGCGGACCCGCACGCGCCCGCTGCCGGACCAGCGGCTGCAACCGATCGAGGGGCTGCTCTTCGCCGCCGTCGTCTCGATCGCGGGACTGCTGATGATCGCCGCGTCGGCCAACCTGCTCGCCGCCGCGGTGGCCCTGTCGACGCTCGTCACCTACGTTCTGATTTACACCCCCCTGAAGCGGCGATCGTCGTTGGGCACCGTCATCGGAGCAATCCCGGGCGCACTGCCGCCAATCATCGGCTGGGCCGCTTCGAGCGGTACGCTGCCGCCGCAGGCGTGGACGCTCTTCGGCATCATGTTCCTGTGGCAGTTGCCGCACTTCCTGGCCATCGCGTGGATGTACCGGGAAGACTACGCGCGGGCGGGGTTCCCGATGCTGGCGGTTCTCGAGCCGGACGGGGGCAGCACCGGCCGTCAGTCGGTCGTGTACGCCGCCGCCCTCGTCCCACTCAGCCTCGCCCCGACGCTGATGGGGATGACGGGGCAGGTGTATTTCGCCGGCGCCCTGCTGCTCGGTGTTGCGTTCCTGTGGATGACGCTGCGGTTCGCGCGGACGCGCGCGACCGCCGACGCGCGCCGCGTCTTCTTCGCATCGATCACCTACCTGCCGCTGCTGTGGATTCTGATGATCGCGAACAGAGCATGACCGTCGCGGACCTTCCGGCCCTCAACGCCGTCCTCAACTCGACCGCCGCCGTCCTACTCTGCATCGGCTGGTTTCTCATCAAGCGCGGCCGCTGGAAGCAGCACCGCGCCGTGATGATTGCGGCCTTCTGTACCTCGATGCTCTTCCTCATCTCGTACCTCACCTATCACGCGCAAGTCGGGTCCGTGCGTTTCACCCGGCAGGGGCCCATCCGCACTGTCTACTTCGCCATCCTGCTCACCCACACCATCCTCGCGGTCGTCATCGTCCCCCTCGTGCTGATGACGTTGTCGCGCGGCCTCACCGAAAAATTCGATCGCCATCGCGCGATTGCGCGGTGGACGCTGCCACTGTGGCTGTACGTGTCGGTGACCGGGGTGATCGTCTACCTGATGCTCTATCGGCTCTGATCGGCGCCTGCGGGCGCCGGCCGTCCCTTTACAATTGAAGCGTGCTGGCCACGGCCCTCGCGCAAGCTTCGCCGTCGATAGCGGCCACGCCGACGCTGGTCAATCCGCGCCTGCTCGCGAGCGCCG
>JANPCT010000748.1:0-2652 GCA_031431095.1 Acidobacteriota bacterium
CTCCGCGATGCCGCTCATGCCGATGCCGCCGATGCCGACGAAATGGATCCGGCGTGTACGTCCTAACACTCGCCCACCAGTGCGAGCGCGCGATCGACAATGACCCGTGCCGCGTCGGGACGCGCCAGCGTCCTGGCCGCCGCCGCCAGCGTGTCGCGGCGCACGTGGTCGCGGGCGAGATCGAGAATCCTCGCGGCGAGCACCGCGCCGGTCAGGTCCTTCTGCGGAATCATTTCCGCGGCGCCGGCGCGCGCGAGCACGTCCGCGTTTTTCGTCTGGTGATCGTCGGTCGCGGTCGGGAGCGGGATCAGGATTGCCGCCCGGCCCACCGCCGTCAGCTCCGCGATCGAGGTCGATCCGGCGCGGCTGACGATCACGTCCGCTTGTTTCATTTCCCGATCCATGGCGTAGAGGAACGGTTCGACACGGGCCTCGAGCCCGGCGTTCCGGTAGGCGAGCCGGACGAGGTCCACGTCCCGCTCTCCGGTCTGGTGCGTAATGTCCACGCCGCCATCGGCTGCCAGCTGCGGCGCTGCCTCCACCATGGCCACGTTGATTGCGTGCGCGCCCTGGGAGCCGCCAAAGATCAGGATCCTCGGACGCCGTGTTGCGGCATCCTGGCGGCCGTCCTCGGGCCGGACATCGACGGAAAAGAATTCGGGACGTACCGGGTTGCCTGCAACAAATCCCCTCCTGCCAAAGAAGGACACGGTGGAATCGAACGTCACTGCCGCCGCACTGACGACGCGGGAAAGAATGCGGTTGGTGAGCCCGGGGACGGCGTTCTGTTCCGCGAGCAGCGTCGGCCGCCGGCGCAGCGCGGCCACGAGCACAACGGGACCCGAGCTGTAGCCGCCGACGCCGATGACCAGGTCCGGCTTTCGGCGCGAGATGATGCGCCACGCGTCGGCGAAGCTGAGCGGCAACAACGCCAACCCGCGCGCCACCGCGACGGGAGAATGTCCTTTGAGCCCGGCGCTGCGCAGGAGATCGAGCGGAAACCCTTCGCGGGGGACGACGCGCGCCTCGATGCCCTTTGCCGTCCCCGCGAACGAGACGAAGGCCTCCGGGCAGCGCGCGAGCAGTTCGCGGGCGATGGCGATTCCCGGAAAGAGGTGTCCGCCGGTGCCGCCGCCGGCGATCACGACACGCGGCCCGATCATGTTCCCGCCGCCGTGAGTTCGGTCGTCACCACGTGCGATGTCGAGGCGTGCTGCGACACGTTCAGGAGGATGCCCATGCCGACCATGCTCATGAGCAGCGACGATCCGCCGAAGCTGACGAAGGGGAGCGGAATGCCTTTGGTCGGCAGGAGGCCGAGCACCACGCTGATGTTGAAGAAGGCCTGCACGACGATCATCGCCGTGAGACCGAGCGCGAGGAACGCGCCGAACCGATCGGGCGCGCGCAGCGCGGTGCGCAGTCCGCGCCAGGCGATCACGCAGAAGCACGCCAGCACGATCGTGGTGCCGAGGAGCCCGAGCTCCTCGCCGATGACGGCGTAAATGAAGTCGGTGTGGGGGTACGGCAGGTAGAAGAGCTTCTGCACGCCCGCCATCAGGCCGCGGCCGAAAACTCCACCCGTGCCGACGGCGATCAGCGACTGAATCACCTGGAACCCGTCTCCGAGCGGGTCGCCCCAGGGGTTCAGGAACACCATCATGCGGCGGCGCCGGTAGTCGGCGCTCATCAGCACGATTGTGGCGGCCGGGATGGCGACCAGCAGCAATCCGATGATGTAGCGGTAGTTGATGCCGGCGGCGAAGATCATCACCGACACGATGACGATGATCGAGAGGGCGGTGCCCAGGTCGGGCTGCTGCACGATCAACCCGACGACTCCGCCGAGCACGATGGCGACGGGCAGCACCGAATAGCGCAGATCGTCGATCCGCTCCATGCGGCGTTCGAGTACCGCGGCGACGAAGAAGACCACAACAATCTTGGCGAACTCCGACGGCTGCACACCAATCCCGGCGACGCCAAACCACCGCCGCGCGCCGTTGATCCGCGGCCCGAACAGCACCGCGACCAGCGCGAGCGCCACCATCCCGAGCGCCGTCCAGATGACGAGCGGACGGCGATAGTGGCGGTAGTCGACCTTCATCACCAGCGGCATGAGGACCAGCCCCAACAGCGCAAAGGTGGCCTGCTTCCACAGGAAATAGCTCGGACGCTGGTGGTACTGCTCGAGCCCGATGACGGCCGAGGCGCTGTACACCATGACAAGGCTCGAGAAGACCAGCGCCAGCGTGGCGGTGAACAGCAGCTTGTCCGATTTGAGTGTGCGAGCCATACGATCTACAGTTCCGTCCCCTGAGGGCCGACAATTACTTTGGCTTTGAGCCTCGGGCTCCAGGCTCCAGGCTTTAGCCTCCAGGCTTTAGGCTTTAGGCCCCAAAGCCCAGAGTCTGCCCAAAATCCCAAGGCCTGAAGCCTGAAGCCTGCGTTTTGAGTCGTCATCAGTCCGGTCAGAAGGGAAGACACCGACCACGCAGACCGGGGCAGCCGGCGTTCCCAGCGGCCAGCTCTTCTCCGTCCCGACCGGACTGATGACGACTCAACGTTGTTGTGCAGGAGTCCCGGCGCCTGCGCGCGCTGTCGCGCAGTTCGCGTCGCTCGTTCGCTTCCCGTCGGCGTCGTGCCCCCATC
>JANPCT010000749.1:0-3497 GCA_031431095.1 Acidobacteriota bacterium
CGAGGCGTGCGGCCATCGGGCCGAGCAGCGGATCGAACTGAGGATGGCCTGCCACCGATGCGGCGGCCAGCGTGCGGGCCCTCGTGTGGTCGCCCTGGGCTCCGGCGATCGCGGCGGCGTGAAAGAGCAGGCGCCGGTCGCGGCTGCCGGTGCGGAGCGCGCGCGTCATGGCGGCCGCTGCCTCGTCGAGGCGCCCCGCCTTGTAACACGCCCAGGCGAGCGCGTCCTCGGTGAAGATGTCGCGTCGGTTCGCTTCGTCCTGCTCCGCCAGCCGCACGGCCTCCTGCCGCGACTGACCGTGCTCCGCCAGGAAGCCGGCCAGTGACTCGTCGTTCGTGGCCGCCTCTCTACCGAACGCCTCGGCGAGGTCGTAATAGCGCCGGGCTTGCGGCGTGTCGCCGAGCGATGTCGCGAGGTTGCCGATGAACTCGCCGAGTCCGAGGGAGGGGTTGCGGCTGAAGAGCCCGGTGGCCAACTGCAGGGCCTCCCGTGGAGCACCGCTCGCTGCCTTGACGTGCGCAAGGCCGCGCAGCGCGGCCGGGTATTGCGCAAAGATCTGTACGGCGTCTTCGTAATGCAGTCGGGCCGTTGACACATGTCCGCGCCGGAACGCGAGATCGCCCAGTTGTGTGGCGTGCCAGGCCTGTGACTCCGGGTCGGACGGGGCGATGCTGCGCGCCGCCAACGTCATGGCCTCTTCGGCTCCGTTCAAATCGCCCTGCAGTTCCCGCGCGTATGCGGCGCGCGCATACGAAGCCGCGTTGGGCCGTAAGTCCATCATCCGCTGGAATGCCGCGAACGCTTCGTCATACTCCCCGAGCTCGAGATGCCCATCGCCAAGCGCGCCGTAATTCGCCGCATCATCAGGACGCTGGTTTCGCGCCCGCTGCGCGACAGGCAGCGCCTCGCGGAACCGGTGCAGCGAGAGCAGCACGATCGCACGTTGCCGCAACGCGGCGTAGTTGCCGGGATCCGATTGCAGGATGCGTGCGAGGGCCTGGTCGGCGTCGAGCGTGTGCTGCGCCTGCCCGACCGCGCGGGAATAACGGACCGCGGCATCTCCCAGGAGCACGGCCGCGTCGGCATCCTGAGGGTTGGTCTGCAGCCGTGCTTTCGCCAGGCGGATCCGCTCGTCCAGATCGGCTCGACCGGTGCGAAGCGTCACACGGTCAGCAAGCGGGTCGGACGCCGCCGCGGCGGGTTCGCGCCCCTCACGGAGGCGGCCCTGCCAGACGACCGCGACGACGGTGAACAGCATGGCCGCTGGTAACAACCACTTGAGGTGAGTGCGCATGCGTGCCCTTCGACGAATCGATCGGCGGATCTCCCAGAAGGAGGTCCGCCGATCAGCTGACGCTGTTATTGATGCGGCTTGTCCTTCGCGCCCGAGTGTGCGATGCCGAGGTAAGGGAAAGAGGTGAGGAACGGGACGTCGTTCTGATCGACCCCGTCACTCAGGGCGACCTTGTTGCCCACCAGGGCGCCGGCCACCACCCGCTCCGCGATATCGACGACGTCGTCGGTCAGGCGCCGGCCGTTCGGGAACCCCGCCAGGTCGCCGTCCAGCACGCCGAGGCGTGACGGCCGCTTGTTCGGCGCGATGTCGGTGTTCAGGCGCAGCATCTCCGACGGCCGCCCGTTTGGCGGCTGATTCACGCCTGCGACGCCGGTGAGGAAGACCGACACCAGATCGCTGCGCTGGGCGACGGGCGCACCCACCTTGTAAATCAGGTTCAGCAGGCTGGCCAGCTCGGAGTTCTGGACGAAAGTCAGGAACTGACCGTCGTCCGTTGGCTTGCTTGCACTGAACCGGTCCTTCATCCCGACCGGGATGACCAGCTCGTTGACGAGCGGCATGCCGAGGCGCGACACCTGGACGAAGGCGCCTGACGTCGAGCGGGATCCGTCAGCGTTCAGCACGCGCGTCGCGGGACGCGACGCCGTCGCCCACACACCCACGACCGGGCCGGAACCACCGCTCCGGAGCGCCGTCTTCGGTACCTGCACGGCCATCGAGTGCACGTTGAACCCGCGCAGCGTGTCGCTACCGACCTGCTTCAAGTTGGCGCCGTACAGGAGATTGAAAACGCGCAGGTCGAGAAAGAACGGGTCGTCGGTCTGCCCGGCAAAGGTCAGGGCCGTGCCACCGCCCGGGTGTTCGAACGCGTTGATGGCGGTCCCCTTCCCGAAAAAGCTCGGGGTGGACGGATCCCCGACGTTGTTGTAGAGAACAGGGATCGGACCCGCTGTGGCGAGGACGTTCCCCTTGAAGAGCACCTGCAGCGTGTAGGTCTGCCGAAGGTTCAAATTGGGATCGTCCAGTGCATTGACCGGCCCGGTGTTGTAGAGGAAGGTATTGGGGTTGAGGGTCTCGTTCTTGAAGACCCAGCGGTAGATGTAGTCGGGTACTGCATCGCCGTCGTTGTCGACGTTGATGTCGTACTGGGTGCCCTCCTCGAACCGGTAGAAGTTCGGGCCCCCCGCGGGCTCTTCGAAGGGAATCCAACTAGAGATCATGGTCACGGTGTCTGGGTTATCCGGGCTGACAAACGCATAGACGTCCGTGCTGTCGACCAAAGGATCGCCCGCCAGGAGCGGGGCCTCGCGGTGGCTGGAGGCGTGGCCCGGCATCAACATGATTCCGACCACCGCCAGCACCGCCGTTAACCATACGGTTGTTCTGTTCAAATAAGCACCTCTTAGGTACTACGCGCGAATCGTAGATTTGGACGTTTCCGGCCACGGCTGAGCTTTGCGGGCTCTGTTCAGCTCGCCCGCCCTCCTCCGGTACGCGGGAATCTACAGCCGACGCAGGCGAATATCGCGGACCGCCGACTTCGTCTTCCACGACGCCACGCCAAGCGGTTTCGAGAGTTCCATCTCGAGCCTGATGCCGACCTTGTTGCCCTTGAGATCCTGGGTGATGATCTGGCGATCATCGAGCCACGCCTCGATTTTCGCAGTCGTGACGCGGATGCGGACGCTGTACCAACGTCCATTCTGGAATTCGATGGATTGTGACGTGTCGTTCTCGGACGCGTCCTGGCCGTTGATGCTGGACAGCCCGACGACCGACCCACCCCAACCACCGAGAATGAGCGAACAGAACGAGTCGTCGACGGGGAAGGTCACGCCGGCGAAGAAGTCGCGTCCCTCGACGCGCATCGCCTGCAGGGTGATCTCGTAATTCGTCGTCGGCAGCGGCGCACCAGCCCACGTGATGCCCGTCATGCTCTTGCCGGTGCCGAGGACCATCCGCCCGTCCTCGACCGTTACCGTTCCTTCGGCGCTGAACTTGCTCGGTTGCCAGCCGGTCAGCGTCTGTCCGTCGAAGAGCGGCTGCCATCCCGCGTCGGCCGGTTTAGCAGTCTGCGGCCGCTCGGCGGCTGTCAGCGCGCCCACGGCGAGCAGCGACGCCCCTAGCGCCGCCAGAGCGTTGCGGGAGATGCGAGTACCGATTGACCGGATCAGCATGCGTGATTCTAGTCTCATCTTTC
>JANPCT010000750.1:0-3312 GCA_031431095.1 Acidobacteriota bacterium
CGATAGAGCACCCAGCCGTCCGTGACGGTGATGACCGCGGTTCGCCCTTCGCGCACCGCGCCCATGTGACGAATCAAATCCTGCAGGCTGTCGAGCACGAGACGCTCGCGGCGCCGGTTGATCAGCTCCATCGCGAGGGCCGATGGGCTCCGGCTCTCGCCGAGGAGCGGCGGAAAACAGGCGTCGTACATCTTCTCGCGCGCGTCGAGGACAATGGTGTTGCGGCGGCCCCACGCCCAGTTGGTGCGCAGCGCGTCTTCGATCACGCGGGTGCGGCGCGCGAACGTCAGCTGCGACGGGCTCATCTCCGGCGTCATGACCGCGACCAGGTCGTCTTCGCTCATCATGCGCTGCATCAAATCGATGAGCGGCTCCTTGATCGCATGCGAGCCTTCGACGCCGACGTGCTGGTTATCGAGATAGATCACGAAGACGCGGCGCCGCGGGTCGGCCGCCAGTTGATTGGCGGCGGCGACACTGCCCGGCTCGACGAGCGCTTCCTGCGGACCGGCCGGGGTCACGACGATGTGCTCGAAGGTGTCGATCTTCTGCGGGGCGTTGTCCTCGAGGATCTCGAAGTCTTCGGCTTTGAGGTCCTGCACCGCTACTCCGCCCTTCGTCGCATACGCGTCGACGCGGACGAAGTTCGTCTCAACGCGGAACCGTGGCGGCGGTTGGGGCTGCGGCGTCTGGGGGCTGGCGGGAGGCGGCGTCTGGGCCGCCTGAACCATCACGAAAACGGCGACCGCACACACACGCACGAACTGCAACACGGCGTACCTCGCGAACAGCGGGCTGGCAGCGGGAGTGTACTACAGCCCGACGGAGCGCGGCGGGATTCACGGCGAAGCGGTTTACCCACCGGAAGGATTTGACGCTGGCGTCCGTCCTCGCGCTAGTGCTCTGGGCTGCGGCAGTCCTGTTCTTCAACTGAGAGTCGGAGGCTGGCTGATCGCCATCAACTCGGGCGTGGTCCGGAATCGGGCACGTCGTTCCAGCCCTGGGCGCGGAGGCGTTCGCGATACGCACGCGCCCAACTGAGAGCCATCCACTCTTCCTGAAACAGTTCAATGAGGACCACGTCCCGATCCTGGAGCACGCGCACCTCGACCGGGACGCCCTCACCGAGGACGACACACCGCACGTCCGTCGCGCGACGCTTGAGGCACCACACGAGGCGCGCGCCAGGCAGCATGGCGTCGCTCTGCACAGAAAACTTACCAGATAGGGGGAGACATCGGCAGTGTAAGCCCCTATGATGGCCGCCGCAAGCTGAACTTTGCAGGACATCCCGGAATCTCTCGACATCGCGATCGTTGGTGCCGGCGCGGCCGGCCTCGCGGCCGCGATCTTCGCGCGCCGCGCCTGTCCGTCCGCCCGGGTCGTGCTCCTGGACGGCGCCGCCAGACCGGGCGCGAAGATTCTGGTGAGCGGTGGCGGCCGCTGCAACGTCACGAACACCATCGTCACGGACGCGCATTTCTGGGGCGGCCGACGGACGATGATCCGGCGCGTGCTGCGCGCGCTCCCTGTCGAGGAAACGGTGGCCTTCTTCCTCGATCTGGGGCTGCCGCTGCACGAGGAAGCAGGCGGAAAGCTGTTTCCCGACTCAAACCAGGCGCGCGACGTGCTGAATGCGCTCGTCTCCGGTGCCGGTGCTGCGGGAGCGACACTGATTCCAGCCACGCGCGTCCAGTCGATCGCCCGAGTCGATGGCGGGTTCCGTCTCGAGACGTCGCGCGGGCCGACGCAAGCGCGCGCGGTCGTGCTCGCCACCGGCGGGCGCTCGCTGCCGAAGTCCGGCAGCGACGGCGCCGGCTATGAATTCGCCCGCACACTCGGTCACACCATCGTCGAGCCCACGCCGGCGCTGGCGCCGCTCCTGCTCGAGCCGGAGACCCCGTACAGCATTCACCAGGGCCTGTCGGGCGTCGCCGTCGAAGGCGAGCTGTCCGTCTGGATCGACGGCTCGCTGGAGACGCGCCTCTCCGGCGCGCTGCTGTGGACCCACTTCGGTGTCAGCGGTCCCGTCGCGCTCAACGTCTCTCGTCACTGGGCGAGAGCGCGCCTGGCAAAGCGGCCGGTACGCGTCACGCTGAATTTTCATCCAAGCGAGACCTTTGACCAGGTCGACGCGCGATGGGTCGCAACGGCGGCGCGGCGGCCGCGGGCGTCGGCGCGCAGTGTGCTCGCGGCGGATCTGCCGGACGCCGTAGCGGTCGCCGTTCTCGGAGTGCTTGGGATCGCGGCCGATCAGACCGTCGCCGGTCTGACTCGTGAAGATCGCAGGAGGCTGGTTCACGGGCTGACGCAATGGCCGCTGCCGATCCTGGACACGCGCGGCTACAACTATGCCGAGGTGACTTCCGGCGGGGTCGAGCTGACGGAGATCGATCCCGGGACGATGGAATCGCGAGTATGTCCGGGCCTGTTCCTCGTCGGTGAGATCCTCGACGTGGACGGCCGGATCGGCGGCTTCAATTTTCAATGGGCCTGGTCGAGTGCGTACGTCGCGGCGCGTGGCCTCGCGGCACACCTCTCCCCTTCGGGCGGCATGCCGTAGCGGACGGCGACAGCTCGTGTGTTCATCTGCGGGACGCGCGCTCTGCCGTTCGAAGCCGACGGACAGCACTGTGAGCTCTGAACTCGAAGAAACACCGTTTGTGGTGAAAAGACCCTTTGGGAATCGAGGCCGTCACGGCGCGGCATCTCGAGCAGAACTGACCAGCGCGGCAACGAGACGCGCGCACACCCTGTAGCCGCGCCCGGTGGCGCCGCGAGCCGCGCGGCCGACATGCGCCTCTCCGAAGCCGGCGCCGGCGAGGTCGCGCAGGGCTGCCGCGTCGATTCCACCACCTGGCAGAATTCCTATATGCGATGGGGCCGCGGCTCGCAGTGTCTTCAGCCCGGTCAATCGGACCTGCCACTCCCCCGCGCCGCCGGACGTCAGCAGGCGATCGATCCGCGGCTCGCGCGCGAGTAGCAGCATGCCGTGAAGCGGATCGAGGATTTCGTCGAAGGCGCGATGAAATGTCGCCGCGACATCCAGTGCGCCAAGTGTCCGTGCCAGCGACTCGAAGTCGGGTGTGCCGTTGCGCAGGAAGCCGAGCACGAAGCCCGACGCGCCGCTGGCGAGAGCCGCGCGCGCCGTGTCGTGCAGCCTCGCGGGCTCATCGGTGTCGGCGAGCTCGAACGGCTCGCTGTCGCGAAGCATGACGCGGACGGGGATGCTGACAGCCTGGACGACAGCCTCGATCAACGGCGGCGGGGGCGTCAGTCCGCCGCGCTCCAGGTCTCTGACGAGTTCGATCC
>JANPCT010000751.1:0-10679 GCA_031431095.1 Acidobacteriota bacterium
GGAACGGCGTGCAGGCGGTTGGCCGCGCGCAGGCCGAGAGGCAGGAGGAGAAGCACGGCCGCCGCGACGAGCAGCTGACCGGCGGCCGGCACCTTCAACGCAGCGGATCCTTCGGGCAGGCGCCGCCGGCGACGGTGACGACCGGGCGGACGCCATCCGGGCGGATGCGTGACACCGCGTAGATCTCGTCGCGCCAGCTGGAGATCTGGTAGACCCAGTACAGTTCGTTGTCGAGGACCATGCGCGCCAGCGGCAGCATGAAGGACACGTCCGCGCGATCGCAAAACGTGACGCGGGCGCCGAGATTGATCATCGGCTTCCTGCCGTCGGCTTCCGTGATCCAGCCGCGCACGAACGTGATCAGTCCGCAGCCGTTGTCTTCAGGGCGCGGCGGGAATCGCCGGACCGCCTCGACGTAGGTCGTCCGCCACGTGCCGCGAGACGTCGTGTCGGTCGACCGATAGAGCGCCTCCATCTCGATCGGATAGCGCTTGCGCTCCTCCGTCCAGAACGGGTGCGCCCAGTTCGTGAAGTGCTCGGCCGCGAGCTTCTCCTGCAGGTTGAACTCGTCGGTAATGACGGCGATGACGCGCCGGGTATCCGGAACGTGGACCGAGACCGCGACGATTTCCTGCAGCGCGACGTCTCCCGCGAAGGCGAGGCCGTCCTTCGACACGGTCGGCTCGCGCGGATCCACAGGACCGCCGCGGTAGTCGGTTGCCAGTCCCGGGCGGCCGCTGCAGAACACTCTCGCATGGACGGGCTTGCCGACGGTCAGGGGGCGGGCCTTATCCCCGCCTGGCAGGAAGGCGTTCCAGGGCGCGTCCGGACCTTGCGGGCCCCACCATTTCTTCGGAATGTCATCGCGGCCGATCGGCAATGGCGCCGACAGGTCCGAGTCCGGCCAGTGCAGGCTCCAGCTGCGTCCGTCGTACGAGGCGAACGGGATCATCACACCGTCGCGGCGCAGCGCCGCCAGCGTGAACTTCTGCCGCTCCGCGGCACGGACCCCGGCGAGCGCGAGCAGAATAAGCAGCGCGGACGCGGCGACCGTCCGGACGCGGCGATGAAAGCGGATGACGGAAGTCATCCCCCAGATTCTAACGGAACGACGGCGGCGCCGCGTCGGGGGCCGGCAATGCGATCGCCAATACGTGTGGTGATGCGCTATTTGTCGAGGACTTCGCGAACCTTCTTGAGGAGGTCCTCGCGCGAAAACGGCTTGGCGAGAAAATCGACGGCCAGCTCGGAGTCGAGATGGCCAGGGTAGCCGGACATGCAGAGCAGCTTCAGCGAGCGCCGGCGGCCGTGCAGTTGATGCGCGAGCTCGGCTCCGCTCATGTACGGCATTTGCATGTCCGTGACCAGCAGATCGATCTGCTCGCCGTGCTCGTCGAACAGCTTGATGGCCTCCTGGCCATTGCGCGCCTCGAAGACCGAATAGCCGGCGCGCGTCAGTGCCTGCGCGAACAGTTGCCGCACGGCAGGCTCGTCTTCGACGAGCAGGATCGTTTCGGTAGGGTTTTCTGTCATCGGCTCCGGTCCGGTCCCGGTAAGCGTAACAGTCCCGGCCGTTATCACTTCTGGTTTTTCGGTGTCTTGCTGATCCCCCTGGACCGGTGTGCGAGGATGGCACACCCCCGCGCGTCCTCCGATCGTCAGGCGGCAGGTTGGCGCTTCTCGGCCTTGAGACCGGCGCGCACTTCATAGTGCTGCGCGACCAGCCAGCACACCGAGGCCCAGATCAACCCGATGATCCAGCCGGCGATGACATCGGTCGGGTAATGCACGCCGAGCCACACGCGGCTCAGTCCGACGAGAAACGTGAGCAGCATCGCGACGGTGAAGCAGTAAATCTTCGTCAGCCGCCCGGAGGTGATCCGCATCAGCATCGCGCCGAGCGTCAGGTAGATGATCGCCGACTGCATCGCATGGCCGCTCGGAAAGCTGCTCGAGAACGCCTCCCGCAGATGCGGCGTGATCCCGGGCCGCGGCCGCGCGAAGACGCTCTTCATCGCGTAGCTGACCAGTTCCCCGCTGATCGCCGTCATGAACACGAAGAACGCCGTCCAGTAGCGCGCCTGGACGACGAAAAAGCCGACGACGGTGAGTACCACTAGGGCGATCAGAGTCGGCCCGCCGAGCGCCGTGAGATCGAACAGCGCGCTCGTCACCCACGGAGGGCCGATCGGCAGCGACGGATCGTCGGCTTTGCGGAACGCGAGCAGAATCCGGCGATCGAACGCCATCGTTTCTCCGCCCATCACCTCCCCGGCCAGACGCAGGAAGGCAAAGAGCAGGACGCAGCCGCCCAGCCCGACGAGGAGCCAGGTCAACTCGCGCCGCTCGAGGCTCGTCAACCGGCGCCACGCGCGCGCCAGAACGTGGGCCCGGGTTTCAGGTGTCATCGCCCTGCACGAAATTCATCCATCCGGGTAGACTCTAGCACCGCGAATGAACTCTTCCCGCGATGGAAATGTGAGAAACGCATGAGATCGCTGTACGCGCGACTGCACAGCCGGTTCGGTGCGCCCGTCGATCGGCGCGAGATGATCCGCCAGTCGCTGGCCGCGGCGGCCGGCGTCCTGCTCAGTGACCGCCTGACGTTCGCCGCGCCGCAACCGTCGGCGCCTCGGGTCGTCGTCGTCGGTGCGGGCTTCTCCGGACTCGCGGCGGCATACGAGCTGTCGCGGTCCGGAGCAGATGTCACCGTCCTCGAGGCGCGCAACCGCGTCGGCGGACGGGTGCTCAGCTTCACCGACCTCGTGCCGGGAGGGTCGATGGAAGGCGGCGCCGAACTGATCGGCACCAACCATCCGGTGTGGATGGACTACAAAGAACGCTTCGGGCTTGCGTTCCTCGACGTCTCCGAGGAGGATGCCGAGGCGCCTATCGTCCTCAACGGCAGGCGTCTCACCGCCAAACAGTCGGAAGAGCTCTGGGAGCAGATGTCGGCAGCGCTCAGCGCGCTCGACGCCGACGCGGCGCAGCTGGTTGATCCCTTCGCGCCATGGACCGCACCCGGCGCCGCGGCGTGGGACAGGCGATCGCTGGCAGAGTGGATTGCCGCGCAGCCGGTCTCGGATCTGTGCAAGGCGGGGATCGATGCGCAGATGGTGGCGGATAACGGCGTCACGTCCGCGTGGCAGAGTTATCTCGGCAACCTCGCGATGATCAAAGGCGGCGGACTCGACAAGTTCTGGACCGAGACCGAAGTGTTCCGCTGCAAGGGAGGCAGCCAGCAGTTGGCGCGGCAGCTGGCGGCGGCGATCGGATTGCCGCGCGTGCGACTCCGTCACGCGGTGTCATCGATCGCAGCAGGGCCCAACGGCGTGGTCGTGACCGCGGGCGCCACGAAGCACGAGGCTGACTATGCGGTGCTGGCGGTGCCGCCGCTGACCTGGAACCGGATTGCCTTCACGCCGCGGCTGCACGTGACCGACGTCCCGCAGATGGGCAGCAACGTGAAATTCCTGATGAAGATGCGCGACCTGCACTGGCGCCAGGCGCATCTCGGGCCCGAGTCGTTCACCGACGGGCCGATCCACCTGACGTGGCACTCGACGCAGCACCAGAAGGTCGCCGGCGCGGGCGTCGTCGCCTTCTCCGGCGGGCCGGCCGCGGACACGTGCCGGGGCTGGCTGCCGGCGGAGCGCACCGGCCACTACCTCGCGGCACTGTCGGAGATCTATCCCGGCGCGCGGGCCAGCTTCGAACGCGGCCGCTTCATGGACTGGCCGTCCGATCCATGGGTCAAGGGGTCGTACTCCTTCCCGGCGCCCGGCGAAGTCATGACGCTCGGTCCGCAGCTGCAGCAACCGCTCGCGAGCCGTGTCTTCCTCGCCGGCGAGCACACCTGCTATGCCTTTGTCGGCTACATGGAAGGGGCGCTGCAATCCGGCGCGCGCGCCGCACAACGCATCGCGAAGCTGACCACGCGCTGACGCCTCGCGAGCGGAGGCGCAGTCGTCCCCCGGGCATTGCGGCTGCTCATTGTTTCGGGGCGACGTAGCTCTTGCGCGCACGCGGCTTCAACCCGCCCTGGTTGACGCGCACGTTGATGCCGTGCGCCTTGCCGTCGCGCTTGGGCGGCGCGAACCCGAGCAGGTACTGCGTATGCAGTTCGTCGGCGACCGCGGCAAACGCCGCACCGAGATCCTGGCCGCCGCGAATTTCGGTATAGCCGCCGCCAGACTCCTCCGCGACTCGCGCGAGTCCCGCATCCGGCAAATCGGCGAGCAGCATCGCTTGCAGCCCGCCCGGACCGGTGCCCCGGGCCGGACGCGCCCCGCGGCTGCGCAACCCCACGGCATAGATCATCACGTCCTCGCGTTGCGCCCGGTCGATCACGCCGCCCTGGCTCGACGGCCGCTGCCGCAGGTTGAAAGTTCCCGTGTCCTTGCCGTCGCTGAGCACGAGGACCACCTTGCGCCTGCCGTCCGCGCTCCCGAACGCGCCAATCGCATCGTCCAGGGCGCGCCACAGGGGGGTCGGCGCATCTGGCGCAATCGCCTGGGGCAGCGCGGCATTCAGCTCCGCCGGGTCGCGGGAAAACGAAGGACTGATCGTGACGTCGTGACCGAAGGCGCCGACGCGGACACCGTCCTGCGTCTGCAGCCGCGCGAACAGCTGCGCACAGGCGGCGCGCAGCAGCGGCAGGTTGCCCTCCATGCTGCCCGAGACGTCGAGCATGACGATCAGCCGGATTGGCTGCGGGCTCCGATCGAACAGCGTGATCGGCTGCGGCTTCCCTTCGTCGCGCACTTCGAAATTTTCCTGTGCGAGCGTAGTGACCAGCCGGCCGTCGCGGTCCGCGACCGTCACGAACACGCGGACTGTGTCGCTGCCGCCGCGAAAGCTCGGCTGCTGCTGCCATGCCGCAGGGGCTGTGGCCAGGACACACGCGATCAGGATCCCGCCCGCGACGAACCGCATCATGCATCCAGCATATATGCTCGGAGCAGCGCCCTTGGTCATGTCACTGACGCTCAACGATCTCCGGCGATTCGCCGTCGCGCGCAGCCTTTTTCCCGCCGTCACGGGGCGCGCCCCACGCGACGCGGGGTTCACACCGGCACTCGAGGAAGAGCTCGAAGCGATGCGTCATTTTCCCGGCATCACTCCGCACGCCTCGGAGTCCACTGGATGACTCCCAGACCTACACTGCCCGAGGCGTTCGAGGATTATCGCGATCGGCGCTGGTGCCGCGAGCCGATGCAGCAGGTCGAGACGGCCGGCGATGCGGAACGTTTCATCGAGCGGATCGGCTTCAGCGCGTGCATGACCGACTCGCGGCGGCCGGGCCCCTCCCTCTACGTTGCCGTATGCGGGCGGCGGGACGCGGTGATGCCGAGGAACGTGCAGAAAGATCCTGAGGCCTCCGCGACGTGGCTCTTGAAGGATGAAATCCTCCGCCGGGGCAAGGTCTACTACGGCAAGCTGGGTCGCGGAAAGACGATGTTCATCGCGCCGCGCATGGTGCCGTACTTCCATGCCATCTGGGGCGTCCGCCGGCTCGACGAGCGGCGCCGCTTGAGCACAGGGGCGCGCGCGGTGCTCGCCGTAATGCGGCGCGAATGGGAGATGGCATCGTCGGATCTGCGCGACGAATCCGGCATCGCGGATCGGAAGACCTTCAGTCGCGCGCTCGACGAGCTCCAGGCGGCCATGCTCGTTGTCCCGAGCGAGGTGCTCTATCGGCCCAGGTTCACCTACATCTGGACGCTGGCGGTGGGGCGCTTCCCTGAGGCGTTGCGCCGCCGCGTCAGCCGCGAGACCGCGCTCCTGGAGATCGCCCGCTGCTTTCTCGACGGCGCGGGGATGACGCTCCGCGGCGAGATGGCGCGCGTCACCGGTTTGTCGCGAGTGGACGCCGGACGCGGCAACCGGCGGCTCGTCGCCCTGGGCTGCGCGACGATGCCCTCGACTGGCGTGTATTGTCTCGCCGCCGGGCCCACCGTTGTATCCTGAGTCATTCTTATGATCGCGATCATGTGGCAATTCGATGTGAAGAATGGACGCGAGGCCGAGTTCGAGCAGCTGTACGGCATAGAAGGCGAATGGACGGCGATGAACCGGCGCACGCGCTCGTATCTGGGCACGTCCTTCCTGCGCGACCAGAACCGCACCGCGCGATACATGGTGATCGAATACTGGAGCGAGATGCTCGTCTACGAGCAGCATCGCGGGTCGCAGGTTGCCGCCATCGCGTCGGTCGAGGCGCGCCGCACCGCGCTCGTCGAGACGATGGAACCGCTCGGGATCTTCACGGCGCTCGACGTCCCCGATCGCACGGGGCCGGCGTGGTCGCAGCGGCGGTGAAGAATTCTGCCCTGACGGCGACTTCCGATTGACGCGCAGATTCGCTTCGCTGGACCTCCGTGGATGTGCTACAAGATCCACAGTTCCGTCGCCAGTTTGTCATCCGCACTGACGCTCACACAGGGAGTTTCCCGCATGATCCGCGTGTCCGCCGCCGCCGCGTTTGCCGTTCTGCTGTTGTTCGCCACTCCTGCGCGCGCCCAGTCGGTGTGCGATCCCGATGGCGTCCAGGGCAGTGGCTCCATCTATCGCATCTGCATGCCGCCGGCGGACAAGTACAACGGCATTCTGGTGGTGTGGGCGCACGGTTTTCAGGATGCCGGCACGCCCGTCGCCATCCCCGAGGATCAGCTGTGCATCGGCGCCTTCTGCATTCCCGAAGTGATCAACTCGCTCGGATTCGGGTTCGCCACGAACAGCTACAGCAAGACGGGCATGGCCATCCTCCAGGGCAAGAACGACATCCTGGACCTGGTGAACCTCTACGCGGCACAGAAGGGACAACCGCAGAAGGTGTTCGTGGTGGGCGCCTCTGAAGGAGGGATCATCACCGCGCTGGCCGTCGAGCAGCGGCCCGACGTGTTTGCCGGCGGCCTTGCCGCCTGCGGCCCGGTTGGCGACTTCCCGCTGCAGATCAATTATTTCGGTGACGCGCGGGCGACCTTCAACGTCTTTTTTCCCGGCGTGATCCCGGGCAGTCCGTTCAACCCCGATCAGGGGCTCGTCGACGTCTGGGCGTCCTACTACGACGGGGTCGTCAAGCCGATCGTGATGGCGCCGCAGAACCGGACGCGGCTGAACGAGTGGGCGCGCGTCGCGCACCTGCCGTTCGACGCGGCGAACTTCGAGTCAACCGTCGAACAGTCCGTGAAGGACGTGCTGCGTTACAGCGTCGTCAACCTGAAGGACGCGACCGCCACCATCGGCGGGTTCCCGTACGACAACACCAAGCGCTGGTACAGCGGGTCGAGCAACGACCTGCTGGTCAACCTGGTGGTCGGCCGCGTCGCCGCGAGTCCGGCGGCGATTGCCACCATGCGCTCCCCGGCGTATGCGACGACCGGCGTGCTCCAGCGCCCGCTCGTCACGCTGCACACGTTGCGCGACCAGCAGGTCCCCTACGTGCACGAGCAGATTTACGCGCTGAAAACGCTGGCGTCCGGATCGTACCTGTCGCGGCACGTGAGCATCCCGATCGACCGCTTCGAGCACTGCAACTTCACGCCGGATGAAGTGCTCGCCAGCTTCGCCATTCTGCTTTTCTACGACGGTTTGCTGGCGGAGGTGTCGGGGACCGGCGCCTTCCTGACGCCGGCGCAGCTGGCGATCTTCGAAGCGCGGCTCAGTGCCGTCGGCGTGCCGACGAGACGCGACGGCGCGTCGCTCTCGATGTCGCTCAAGACCCCGAAGTAGCCAGGCTCCAGCCGCCGCGCGGTGCGCGACCTGTATCAGGCGGGACGCGGCGCGTCCACGCGACTCTCGCGAGGCACAACCGCGGCGGCCTCGCGGTCAGCGCGCCTTGATCATCAACACCGGGATCGACACGTTGTGCCGGACGCGATCCGCGGTGCTGCCGCGGATGATGTCGTTCAGCAGCCGATGCCCATGGGTGGACATCGCGATCAAGTCGACCGTCTCGGCGATCGCGACGCGCACGAGCTCAGTCGCGGGGTCCCCCATCGCGAGATGGACGCGCGTCTTGAAGCCCCGGCCCGTGAGCTCTTCCTGGACACGCGCCAGGTAGGCGCGATCGACTTTCATCTCCTCCGACTCGCGCAGCGCGAGCTGATCGTAGTGGCGTGCCGCCCACCCGTCCGCGACGTGGACCAGCAGCAGCGAAGCGCCGCACAGGGTCGCGAGCTGCTGCACGTGTTCGAGGACCGTTCGATCCGCGTCGGAGTTCTCGATGGCCACCAGGATGTTCTGATACATGGCTCAGGATCCGAAAAACGTCTGCCACAGCAGCCACACGTTCAGCACCGCGATGACCACCGCGACCGGCCACGCCAGCGCGCGCATCCAGAACGGCGCCACCAGCTCCCCCATCTTGCTCCGGTCCCCGGTAAACATGACGAGCGGGAACACCGCGAACGGCAGCTGCAGACTGAGAATGACCTGACTGAGGACGATCAACTGTCCGGTGCCCCGCTCGCCGTAGAGGATCACGGTGATCAGGGCCGGGATGATCGCCACGAGCCGGGTGATCAGGCGCCGCAACCATGGGCGCAGGCGGATGTTGAGGAACCCCTCCATCACGATCTGGCCCGCCAGCGTGCCGGTCAGCGTCGCGTTCTGTCCGGCAAAGAGCAGCGCCACCGCGAATAACGTGCTGGCGAGCCCGGTCTTGAGCAGCGGTTCGAGCAGCTTGTAGGCGTCGCCGATATCGGCGACGTTCTCGTAGGCGGTTCCATGGAAGGTGGCGGCGGCCATCACGAGGATCGCGCCGTTGAGAAAGAGCGCGAACATCAGCGCCACCGTCGAGTCCAGCACCGAGAAGCCCACCGCTTCCCGGCGGCTGGCGAGGTCGTCCTTGTACTTGCGCGTCTGCACGATCGACGAATGCAGATACAGGTTGTGAGGCATCACCGTGGCGCCGAGGATGCCGACCGCGATGTAGAGCATGTCGGGATTGCGGACGATCTCGGTGCTTGGCCACAGCCCCTTGACCACCTGGACCAGGTCCGGCTTCGAGAACCACAGCTCCAGTGCGAACGATCCGGCAATGCCGAGAATCAGCAGGACGACCAGCGCCTCGACGTAGCGGAACTGGCGCTGCTGCAGCCACAGGACGAGCAGGACGTCGGCCGACGTCAGGCACACTCCCCACGTCATCGGCAGGCCGAAGAGCAGGTTCAGCGCAATCGCGGAACCGATCACTTCCGCGAGGTCGCACGCCGCGATGGCGATCTCGCAGAGGACCCAGAGGACGAGAACGGTCCCGCGCGAGTAGCTGTCGCGGCAGGCCTGCGCGAGATCGCGTCCACTCGCGATCCCCAGCCGCGCCGACAGCGCCTGGAGCAGGATCGCCATCAGGTTCGAAAGCAGGATGACGCTGAGCAGCGTGTAGCCGTACTTCGCGCCGCCGGCGAGATCCGTGGCCCAGTTCCCGGGGTCCATGTAGCCGACCGCGACCAGGTACCCCGGGCCGGCAAACGCAAACAGCTTGCGCCAGAAGCTACCGGTGGGCACGGGAACGGACCCGTGCACCTCCGGCAGACTCAAGGAAGTCGATGGCTGTCGCCAACCCATGCGTGAGTACCTTACACGACACGTAAGTGGTTACTGAAACGGTAAACGTCGAAGGTCAAAAGCGACGGCAACTCAATCAGCTGCAACAGTTTGACGGGCACGTCCCTTGCGGTGAGTCGATGACGATGCCCGCCCGTACCCTGTCCGCAATCTTTATTATCGGCGCCAGCTGCCTCTTCTGTGCACGAGCGGGAGCGCAGGAGCCGTCCACTCCGCAGGCGGGCACCACGCCGGCTGCAGTCCCCGCCGTGGAACTCGATCAAACCGTCGTCAACGTGCCGACCACGATGCCGCTGAAACGACACAAGAGCTATTTCAAGATTACGCACCGCTTCGCGCGCGACCTGCGTCGCGGATCTCTCGGACAACTGGCAGAGGACGCCTTCAGCCTCGACAACGGCGCAATCATCGGGCTGGAGTATCGCTTCGCGATCACCTCTTCGCTGCAGGCCGGGATTCATCGGTCCATTCTCGGCAAGACCATCGAAACCTTCGGGAAGTGGGACGTGCGGCGGCAGGCCGGGGGCTCCCCCTTCGGCCTTTCGCTCGGTGCCTCGATCGAAGGGCAGAACAACCTGCACCTCGATCCCCAGCCCGGGATCTCGGCAACGATTTCACGCATGCACGGTACCTGGCTCGCACTCTACGCGGCGCCGACGTACATCCACAATGCCCATACCGCCACGCTGCGCCTTGACCATAAAGGGCACGGCGGTGCAGCCGTGCCAGACGCGCACGAGAAAATCCCTGGCGAGGATTCGAACGACACGGTGTACCTTGGGTTGGGCCTGAGAGCACGTGTGCGGGAAACCGTTTCGCTCGTCGCGGAGGTATCACCCCGCCTGGGCGGCTACCGCCCGGACCGTGCGGCGTGGAACATCGGCATCGAGAAGCTGACTCGCGGCCACGTTCTGCAGCTCAACTTCGGCAACAACTTCGACAGCACCCCGGGCATGGTCGCGCGCGGAGGGAGCCCGCACGACATCTACATGGGCTTCAACATGAGCCGGAAATTCTGAACGCGCGCGTTTTCAATACGGCGATACGAGGAGGGACACGAGGATGAACAAGAACCTGGCGCTTGCGGCGGTCACACTTCTGATGTTCGG
>JANPCT010000752.1:0-4425 GCA_031431095.1 Acidobacteriota bacterium
CGGGCGGCGCGCGCACTTTCGCGGGAAATAAAGCGGCTATACTCGATCCGAAAGGCCTGCCCTCAGCGACGCCGAAGGGCCCCCGCTCAACCATGAAATACAGCATCCCCGTGCTCGCGTTCGCGGTCGCCTGCGCGTTCGCCCCCGGCGTTTCCGCGCAGTCGAAGCCCACCGACGTGTACGTCAGCGTTGTCGATGCCAAGGGCAACGCCGCGAGCGGCATGACCGCGGAGAGTTTCCGTGTCCGGGAAGACGGCACGGCGCGTGAGGTCCTGAAGGCCGCGCCGGCGTCGGAGCCCCTCACCGTGGCGCTTGTCGTCGACGACAGCGAGGCGGCAAATCCCGCCATCCAGATGATTCGCGAGGCGATGCGGGAGTTCCTCAAAGCGCTCGACGGCAAGGCCGAGGTCGCGCTCGTGACGTTCGGGGATCGCCCGACCATCGTCACGGACTACACCACGGATCAGAAGAAGCTGCAGGATGCCGCGGGACGCCTGTTTCCACGCTCCGGCGCCGGCGGCGACCTCCTGGATACGCTTGTCGAAGTGAGCAGGGGGATCGAGAGGCGGAAGCCGAAGCGTCCGGTGATCGCGGTCCTGATGATGGACGGCGCGGTGGAATTCGGAACGGGCTATTACGACAACGTCCTCAGTGAACTCGAGAAGAGCGGCGCGGCGCTGCACGTGATTTCGCTCGGGAGCCCGAACACCAATGCCACCGACGAATTGCGCAACCGCAACCAGGTGGTGGCGCTCGGTACACAGCGCACGGGCGGACGCCGCGACAACGTCCTGGCCCTGACGGCCGCGGCCGCGGCGATGAAGCGGCTCGCGGCGGAACTGCTCGGTCAGTACGTGGTCACGTACGCGCGCCCCGACACGCTGATCCCGCCAGAAAAGATCGAAGTATCCGTCAACAACCCGGGACTGACGGTTCGCGCGCGGACGCGGACGGGCGCGGCGGGGTCGAAATGAGGCGCGCCGGCCTGACGGTGCTGTTCGGGGTGGCGGCCGCGGCGGCGATTGCGGCCCAGGGACAGCGGATCCGCAGCGGCGTCGAGCTGGTGTCGTTGAACGTGACCGCGATCGACGGACAAGGCAAGTTCACCACCGACCTGACCGAAGAGGAGTTCGAGGTCTTCGAAGACGGAGCGAAGCAGAAGCTCACGTTCTTCTCGAAAACGCAGCAGCCGATCTCGCTGGCATTGCTGCTCGACACGAGCGCCAGCATGGACGAGCGCATGGCGATCGCGCAGGAGGCGGCCATCGGTTTCGCCCGGCAGCTGCACAAGGAAGATCAGGCGGAAGTGATCGACTTCGACAGCCAGGTCCGCGTGCTCTCGCCCTTCACGAATGACGCCGCCGCGCTCGAGAAGGCGATCCGCGCCACCACGCCGAATGGATCGACCTCTCTCTACAATGCGTTGTATATCGCGCTCAAGGAACTGAAGAAGGTCCGCGCCGCATCAACCTCGGACATTCGCCGCCAGGCGATCGTGCTGCTCTCGGACGGCGACGACACCTCGAGCCTGATCGAATTCGACCAGGTGCTCGACCTGGCCAAGCGCTCGGAGGTTGTCATCTACGCGATCGGGCTGCGCCAGGGGGAGATCGCCCGTCGAGAGTTCAAGGAGGCCGAGTTCGTCCTGAAGCAGCTCGCAACCGAAACCGGCGGCCGTGCCTACTTCCCCACCGATGCCCGCGAGCTGGCGAAAATCTACCAGGGCATCTGGGACGAGCTCTCGAGTCAGTACGCGGTCGCCTATTCCTCGGCCAACCCGAAACGCGACGGCGCCTGGCGGCGCGTCCAGGTACGCCTGCTCCGTCCCAACATCACGGCGCGCACCAAGCAGGGCTACTACGGGCCAACCGGATCGTGAGCCGGCCCAAAGCCTGAAGCCTAAAACCTGAAGCCTAAAACCAAAACCCTAAGCCTGATCCTGCACTGATGTTGTCGATCGCCTGGCTGCCGCTCGTTCTCTACGCCGCCGCGGCGGCGGCCTATCTCGCACACTTCTCCCGGCCGACGCCACCGAAGGGGCGCGCCGCCACCGCCCTCCTTGCGTCCGCGGTGCTGGCGCACACCTTCCTCATCGGCATGCAGACCATGGAGGCGGGGTATGCGCCGCTGGTGGGGACGACCGCGGCGATTTCCGCGTTCGTCTGGCTGCTGGGACTCGCCTACTTGTACGTCGAGCTGACCACAGATGAACGCGCGATGGGGGCATTCGTCAGCGTGTTGCTGGCGGTGCTGGCGGTCCTGCCGGCGCTCAACACGCAGATCGACGAACGTCCAGCGGTGCTGCGCAGCCCGCTGTTCACCGTGCACGTGCTGTCGATGCTGTTCGCGTACGCGAGCTTCGCGCTCGCATTCGTGCTGGGCATCACCTACGTCCTCCTGTTCAAGGAGATCAAGGCCAAGCACCTGGGCTTTTTCTACGCCCGCCTGCCGTCTCTTCAAACGCTCGATGCCATGAACGGCCGCGCGATTGTGGTCGGCTGGCTGTTCCTCACCTGCGGCCTCGTGGTGGGCGGCATCTGGGCGACCCAGATCGGCGGCTCGCCGGATCCGCGCGCGCAGGCGATGTCGGTCGCGGATCCGAAGATCCTCGTCGCGCTCCTTTCGTGGGTGACGTATTCGTTTGCGTTGTTCGCCCGCCGGACCATCGGCTGGAGCGGGCGGCGCGCCGCCTGGCTGTCCGCGATCGCGTTCGTGATCGTGCTCCTGAATTTCGTTCCGGTCGGGTATTTCCTGACGCGGAGTCACAATTTCTAGGATTGGCCGGTTTCCCGGTCTTGTCGCTCGCGCGGAGGCTCGGGATTCGCGAGGTTCGCAGGGTTCAGAGCAGTAATGCGGTTATTCGCCGTAGGAATCAGCCACCGGACCGCGCCCGTCGAACTCCGGGAGTGCGTGAACTTCGCGCGCCAGGGGGTCGATGTCGCGCTGTCGGCGCTGACTGCCAGGAACCTGACGCGCGAAGCGGTCGTCCTCTCGACCTGTAACCGCGCCGAGATCTATGCCAGCGCCGAGTCCGACGAGGCCGCGGAGGCGTGCGGCAGATTCATCGGTGAATACCATGGGCTCGCCTGGGATGCGCTGGCGCCGCACGTCGTGATCTACCGCGGCGCAGAGGCCGCGGATCATCTCTTTCGCGTGGCCGCCGGCCTGGACTCGCTCGTCGTCGGCGAGCCGCAGATCCTCGGCCAGGTAAAGACCGCTTTTGCCACGGCCAGCGGACTGAAGGCGACCGGCGCGCTGACCAACCGCCTGTTCGCGTCCGCCTTCAGCGTCGGCAAGCGCGTGCGCAGCGAGACCGGCCTCGGTGAAGGTGCCGTGTCGGTCAGCTACGCGGCGATCGCCCTGGCGAAAAAGATCTTCGGCGACCTCAGAGGCCTCAATGTGCTGGTCCTCGGGGCCGGCGAAATGGCCAAACTCACAGGCACGCACCTGCAGGCGCAGGGCGTGAAGCAATTGACGATCGCCAGCCGCACGCTGGCCAGCGCGGAGGCCCTGGCGGCGCATCTCAACGGCCACGCCGCGCCGTGGGCTGCGATCGGGCGGGCGCTCGGGGCGGCCGATATCGTCGTGACTGCCACCGGATCGACCGAGCCGGTCCTGACGCGATCCCGCGTGGAAGAAGCGATGCGGCCCCGCCGCAGCCGGCCGCTCTTCGTCATCGATATCGCCCTGCCGCGCGACGTCGAGGCCGCGGCCGGCGAGCTCGATCAGGTCTTCCTGTACAACGTCGACGACCTGCAGGCCATCGTGAAAGAAAACCTCGCCCGCCGCAGCTCCGAGGTCGAGCGCGCCGAGGTGATCGTGCGCGAGGAAGTGGACCGCTTCCGCACCTGGATGCAGTCGCGCGAAATCGTCCCGACGGTGATCGCGCTGCGACGGCGGTTCGAGGCCATCCGCCAGGCCGAACTGCAGCGGCTCGAGCCAAAGCTGGCGGCGCTGCCGCCCGAAGCGCGCGAGCGCGTCGAGGAGATCACGCACCTCATCGTCGAGAAACTGCTGTTGTCGCCGACCGAGCAGCTGAAGGGGTCCGACGACGCGGGCCAGGCCGTCGCCTACGCGGATGCGCTCCACCGGCTCTTCAACCTGACGACGAACACGCAGGACCCGAAGGATTCATGAAGAGCCTGCGCATCGGCACGCGGGGCAGCCCGCTCGCACTGTGGCAGGCGCGCACGGTGGCCGCGTTGCTCCACACCCGCGGGCACGCCAGCGAGATCTGCGTCATCCGAACCGCCGGCGATCGCCTGCAACAGGCGCCGCTCTCCGAAGCCGGCGGCAAGGGACTGTTCGTGAAAGAGATCGACGACGCCCTTCTCTCCGGCTCGATCGATGTCGCTGTCGACATTGCGAACGACCTTTCGGTCGGGCTGGCGGATTGTCTCGCGGTTCTCGCCGTCCTGCCGCGCG
>JANPCT010000753.1:0-2806 GCA_031431095.1 Acidobacteriota bacterium
TGGCTACGGCGACAGCGCAGACGAAACCCCTGCTCCTCATGAATCCTCCCGGGAAATCGTGGAGGAGTATACCTGCACCGCCGACCCGCGAGCGCCGGGTGCCGGCGGCTATCGACGGTGCGAACGCGAACTGAGCGAAACGCCTGCGGGGCGCCTCGGTCACATGGCCGCCGCGTGGCGCTCCGTACCCAGAAGCAGCTTGCCGGCGCCGGTCAGTCCCCACGCCAGAACCGCGCACAGGAAGAAGACGGCGCGCACGCCGAGCGCCTGCGCCAGATAGCCGGAGAGCACCAGTCCGAGGACCTGGGCAAAGAACACCACCGACATCATCGTGCTCGAAATCCGTCCGACCAGCGCCGGCGGCGTCTCGCGCTGCATCAGGGTCTGTGCCGGGACGATGACGCCGGCGAACGTGAACCCGAGCGTGAAACAGCCCAGCATGGCGGTCGGCACCAGCGTGAAGGCCCCGAGGATCAGCGCGCCGAGCCCGATCCCGGCAAGTCCGCCGAGCACCAGCGTCGCGCTCGCCAGCTGTCCCGACAGCCGCCGGACGACCGGCATGCCAGTCATCATGCCGATGCCGACCATCGCGCTCACGAGTCCAAACACGCCCGCCTTGGCATGAAGCCAGTCGCGCACGTAGACGGCAATCAGCGGGCCGAAGCATCCCATCACGAACATGCCCGCCGCCATCGCCATCACCACGAACGAAATGGCCGCATGGTGGACGATGAACCGGATCCCTTCGCCCATCTCGTGCAGCACCGCGTGCACCTTGCTGTTGGTGCTCTCCTCGACGGGCGTCCGCGCCGGCGACGCCGCGCGCACGATGGCGACGGAGCTGATGAGCGCGGCCGACACCAGGAAGCTGAAGAAGTCGACGGCGTAGCAGATGTTCGGTCCGAAGGCCGCGACGAGGGCGCCGGCGGCGGCCGGACCGATGACGCGGGTGCCCATCATGGCCATCTGCATGAGGGCATTCGCCGACATCAGGCCGTGTGCCGGGACGTGGCTGCGGATGGTCACCGATTGCGCCGGCGCAAAGAAGCTCGAGACGCAGCTGAGCGCGCACAGCACGATATAGATCTGCCACATCGACGTGGCGACGAAGAGCAGCAGCACCAGGACGGCGCGGCCCAGGTCGCTCGCGATCAGCGTCCGTTTAAGCGGCCAGCGATCGACGAAGACGCCGGAGAGCGGACCGAGCAGGGCCAGCGGCAGCATGTAGGCGATCTGGACGCCGGTGACCTGCTGGGCCGTCCCGTGCATCCGGTAGGTGACGACGCTGATGACCGCGAACAGTGCGAGGAAATCGCCGACCAGGCTGACCACCTGCGCAAACCACACGCGGCGCATCACCGTCAGGCCCAGAACGTCACGGAAAGTCATCGGCGCCGGAAGCGCCGCGGTGCTGGTGGTCATGAGGAAGGATGGCGTCCATGATAACGCACGACGCGCGGGGCTTCAGGGTTTGGGCTTTAGAGAGAGTGAATTCCGCCTAACGGCGGAAACTACAGAGCCCTTAGTTCAGGGCTCGCCCTTGGAGTTGGAGTTCCTGTAGTTTCCGCCTTCAGGCGGAAGGTCCGAGAGCGGCACCGTTTCAGCACCGTGTTACTGCAGCCTAACGCCCAAAGCCCGGTCTAGTATTTCTTCCAGCTGAACGACGTCATCACGAAGTTGCCGAGCGTGACGAACTTGCTCGACAGCGCCGTATCGTAGTGCACGCTGGCGTTGCCCTGCGCGTTGTAGGAATTGGACAGGACCGAGCCGTAGAAGTCGGCGTTGCCCTGCATGATGACAGCGGCGTTGGGCGCGTAGATGGTGGCCACGGCATTCGGACCGCCGATCATTTCGATGGTGCCGGTGCCGGCATACAGGATCTGCAGTTTGGAGGGATCGTAGGACGTATTGGCGAACCCCCCGGCGTGGAAGTCGAGCGGCTCGACCCCGGACGGCAGGCTGGTGCCGGCAATGTTCATCGTCACCGAGGTGTTCGAGCCGACGGTGAACGTCGCGTTCGAGCCGACCTTGAAGCTGTTGACGTTGAGCAGCGCGGTGCCGGTGCCGGCCGTCGGCGTGCAGGACACGCATGAGGTCCCGTAGACCACGTTCAGTGTCGTATTCGAATTGACCGAGGCATTGCCAAGCAGGATCGGCGTCGAGCCGTTCGAGGTGAGCGTCAAGGTGCTGCCCGAGTAACTGCAGCCCGGGGGGTTGACCAGCGAGTTGGCGGCAAGAATGACGGTGCACGTCACCGCGGAGGCGCCGAGCGACTGGGTCGAGGTCGCACTCGACGGCAAGGGTGACGGCGGCAGCGGATCGGGGAACACCTTCGCCTGCGGCAACTGGACGATCGAGCCGGCGACGTCGGCACGGCCGCCGGCGCTCAATGCCGTCGGCGTGCCGGCGCTGCAGCTGCCGACGCCCGTTCTCGGCGTGTCCAGGTTGCCGTTGACCGTGACGTTGCCAGAGATGCTCAGGTTGCCATTGGTGCCGACCGAACCGCCGCCCGTGGTGATCGCCGGGACTCCCCCGACCAGCGCGGTCGAATTGTAGCTGTCGGTGTGCGTCGTGCCGCCCAGGTTGATGGCGCCGCAGCCTGCGCCGGTGGCGAAGATCGAGTAGGTCTTGGCAGACACGGATTCACGCTCGAGCATCGCCGTCACTTCAACGGTGGCCGGGAGCGCGCCAGGGACGGTTCCGGTCGCCGTGATCTCCCAGATCTGGATCACGCCCGTGCCGCCGCCGTAGACACTGACCGACCGCATCGCCATCAGCGTCGCGGAGGCGCCGTAGCTCACCGTGC
>JANPCT010000754.1:0-3985 GCA_031431095.1 Acidobacteriota bacterium
GTGCGCCGGCCAGGCGCGGCGTCGGAGCGGCGACCTCCGCATCGGACACCTCGGCGGAGGCCTCAGGCAGTATCACCGTGAAAGCCGCCCCCTCACCCCGTCCCGCACTGGCCGCCCGGATGGTGCCGCCGTGCGCCTCGACGAGTTGTTTCACGATACTGAGTCCGATGCCGAGCCCGTGGTGCGCTCTGGTGGATGTCCCGTCCTCCTGGCGGAAGCGCTCGAATACATGGGGAAGAAATTCAGCCGAAATCCCTTCGCCGGTATCGCGGACGGTGACCTCCATTCCTGACGTCCCGCGTTGGAGTGAGGCCACTACCGTGCCGCCTGCGGAGGTGAACTTGACGGCGTTCCCGAGCAGATTCCAGAACACCTGCTGAAGGAGCGTTGCGTCCCCCTCGACGAGCGCAGCCTCGTCAGCTCCTTCTACGACGATGGTGATCCGCTTGAGACTCGCGGCGTGGGCCACCGCTTCAACCGCGGCCTCGAGCACGGCGGCGAGCCGCACAAGGCGAGGCGACAGGTGAATCTTGCCGGACACGATCCGGCTCATATCGAGCAGGTCCTCGATCAACCTCGCCTGAAGGCGCGCGTGGCGCTGGACCGTCGCCAATCCGGCTCGCTCGTCCTCGGGCGACAGCGCCCCTTCGGAGAGCAGGTCCGTCCACCCGATGATGGTATTCATCGGCGTGCGGAGCTCGTGACTGAGCGAGGCGAGAAACTGATCCTTGGCGTGGCTTGCCTGCTCGGCGTTACGCCGCGCCTGCTGCTCGCGGGCGAGCAAATCGCGGCGTTCGGTCACGTCGTGCACGATGCCCAGAAGGCGCGCCGGGTATCCGCGCATTCGTTCGACGCGCGCGTAGAGACGTATCCACCGGTGCTCCCCGGCAGCTGTCTGGATGCTGCATTCCAGATCCATATCGGAGCCGGTGCGCAGCGACTCACTGAGTGCGGCGGCGAGCCGGGAGCGATCGTCGGCGTCAACGTGAGACAGGAACCTCTCGATCGTCCAGCTCGCCGGCGCCTCGGTATAGCCGAAAATCTGGTAGTGCCGCGGTGAGCAGGAAGCAGCGCCAGAGCGGAGGTCGAGGTCCCAATAGCCCACCCCTGCGGCGTTGAGCGTGAAATTCAATCGCTCCTGCGCGCGGCCGAGGTCGCGGCGCGCCTTGACCTGAAGCGTCACGTCGATCGCGACGACGATCAAGCCGGTGATCACCCCGCCTTGCCGAATCGGCGCGAGGTTGAACGAATAGTAGAACTCCTCGAGCCTTCGGTTGCCCGCGCGGTCGAGCTCGACGAGATACTCGTCAGCCACGTAGGGCTCCCCCGTGCGGTAGACGCGATCCATCGTGCTGACCAGGGCGGTGCCGGCTACTTCCGGAAACACCTCGATGAAAGTACGCCCGACCACGTTGGAACGATGGGTAATGGCGCGATAGTTCGGGTTGGCTAAATCGAAACGGTGGTCGGGTCCCGTAAATACTGCGACGCCGGCCGGCGCCTGCTCCAGCAGTTCCCGGAAGCGCATCGACATCTGCGCGAGCTCGTCGACCAGATGCTGCTCCTCCTCGTGCGCGCGCGCATTGCCGATCGCGTTGTCCAGCTGGTCTGCCGCCATCGTCAGAAAGTCCGCGTATGCCTCGTCGAATGGCAGCCTGGGGCTCAGGCCAACCGCGAGGAGTCCGTAGGACGCTGACGACCGTGGCCGACGCAACGGGATGAGCCGCGCCGACACGACCGGTTCCGGCCAGGGCGGTACGATGATGTCGCCGACGAGCGCGCGCAAATCGTGCACGACTTCAGGCTGCCCGGTGTCGAGCACCCGGCGAAACGCGCCGCCCGGCGCGAGGGAGAACTCCTGCAGCAGTCGGGACTCCGGCACCACGTCGCGCGGCCGCTGCCCCATGAGCCGCGCGCTCTGACGGTCGTCGCTCGCGGCAAACGCCACCACCCACGGCAGATCCGACACGTTCGCGCTCAAGACGTCGAGCCCGGCACGCCAGGCTTCGGCTTCCGTACGATGGACGCTGACGGTGGAGGCGAGGTCGCGTACAGTGCGGATGCGACGCGCGGCAAGCGTACGCGCGGTCTGCTCCTGCACGACGACGAGCGTCCCGCCCACGCGGCCGTCGTCGTCCCACACCGGACTGTAACCGTACGTCCAGTACACCTCTTCGACACGGCCGTTCCGCGTAATCGGAACCAGGTGTTCCTCGTTCCAGGTCGATTCGCCACGCTCCATGACCGCCTCTATCTGCGGTCCGATGACCGGCCAGATCTCGGCCCAGAACTCAGAACCGCGAGCGCCGAGCGCGGCGAGGTCCCGCTCCACTCCGAGACTCGGGCGGTAGGCGTCGTTGTAGAACTGGATCAGTTCAGGCCCCCACCACAGGAACATCGGGTGCCGGCTGGTGACCACGAGGTTGACGACGTTGCGCAGGCTGTTGGACCAGGCGGAGATCGGACCGAGGGGGGTGTGCTCCCAGTCGAATGCGCGGATCGCCGCGCGCATCGCTCCGCTACCTGCCAGGTACGGAGTGCCGTGAAGGGGTTCGGCCATGCAGGGGCGCCGCGCTCAGTGTTGGAGGAGGCGCGCGACCCGTTCCACCAGGACAGCCGGACGGATGGGTTTGGTGACGTGCGCGCTGAAGCCGGCCGCGCGAGTCGCCTCGCGATCGCGCGCGTCGGCACGGGCGGTGAACGCGATGGTGGGCAGGGGGCGGCCGCGGCGCTCGCATAACACCCGCAATCTTGCCATCAAGGCATAGCCGTTCTCGTTCGGCATCTCGAGATCGAGCAGCGCGACGTCCGGCCAGCGAGCTTCGACGCGATCGATTGCGTGCATCGCTGACGAGGCGCTGACCACGTCGGCGCCGGCGCGTTTCAACACGAGCGTGGTCAGCTTGACCGTGTCGATTTCGTCGTCCACCACGAGAATGTGCGCGTCCGCCAGGACCGGCCGTGCCGACGGTGAATGGGCGCGCCACTGGAAAGGGTGCCGGGGCCGCTCGTCGACGGCGGTGCGAATCGTCTGCATCGCGCGCCGCAGTTGTGTCTTGGCCGTGCCGAGCGGCAGCGCCAGGCGGGCGGCAATCTCGGTATGGGTGAGGCCTTCGTAGAACGCCAGTTCGATCGAGGCTCGGTCGGCGCCCGGCAGCACGTCGAGCACCGCATCGACAACGCCTAGGCGATCCTGGCGCTCGAGTGCGACGTCCACCGGACAATCGAGGGCCCTCGCCGAATCGAGGTCGAATCCGGGGTTGAGGCGGCCGTCGCGGAGCTGCCGGGCGCGAAGGCGATCCAGTGTCCGGCCGCGCGTGATGACGAGAAGCCACGACACCACATTGCCCCGCTCCGGATCGTAGCGAGCCGCATCGCGCCAGGCCTGAACCCGGGCATCCTGGACGGCTTCCTCGGCAAGGGCGTGGTCGCGTGACAGGCGGTACGACAGCGCGTACATGGCGGTGCCATAGCGCCGGAACAGTTCGCCGGGGGCGTCCGGCTCTCGTGCGACGACCCTCTGAATCAGAAGCTCGTCAGACAGGTCGCGAACTGCAGGGGGGGCGGACGAAGTCGCTGATCGCACGGCGGCTGCGCCTTTGCAAGTCCGGGACCATTAAGTTAGATCGAACGAGACGCAGCTGAGTTCGCTGCCGCTTGGCGCCCACGGAAGACGTCGCGCGCCACAGACGCGCGTCTCCATCCGCCACCGGGAAACGCGTTGTGGCAGCGTCTGAGTGCCTCGCACCTTGGAACATCGAGCCATCTACGACCACACCCGAGTCCGTCAGGTTCAGTCAAAGTTCACAGATAGGCTAGGACTGTTGTCGAGATCCGATTCCTCGGTGTCAGCTTCCCGACACGGTTAGTGCCGGTCATGGTTCGCGCTCGACTCAGTCATGCGTGGAGAAAGTCGGGCCGGCACGTGTGCCGGCCCCGGAGCCCGAAGAGGAGATCTTATGCGCGAGTAATCGTGCCGTTGACG
>JANPCT010000755.1:0-15632 GCA_031431095.1 Acidobacteriota bacterium
CGGGCGCTCGTCGCGGCCGCGGATGCGCTGTTGTGGCCCGCGGGGCTGCGGCGGCTGTTCCACCGCCGTCTCACCGATCTGCCGCGACGGATCCTCTGCCTCCGCCTCGAGCGCATCGGCGATCTGCTGATGACCGGCCCCGCCCTGGCCGATTTGCGGGCGATGCTGCCGCAGGCGTCGATCGACCTGGCGGTCGGCAGCTGGAATCGCGAGGTGGCGGCAGCGCTGCCCGGCATTGATCGGGTCGAGACTCTCGATGCCGCGTGGCTCGCGCGCGGCAGCGGCGGGTCGACTCCGCTCGCGCTCGTGATGCGGGCGGCGCGCTGGCGATCGCGGCACTACGATCTCGCGATCAACTTCGAGCCCGACATCCGCACGAACATCGCCCTCGCGGCCGCGGGCGCGACACGATGCGTCGGCTTCTCGAGCGGCGGCGGCGGCGCCTTGCTCGATCTCGCCATCGACTACGAGACGGCCGCTCACACCATCGACAACGCGCGGCGCCTCGTCCACGCGGCGCTCGGCCGCAGGCCCGAGAGGAGCCCTGGTTGGAAGCTCCGGATACCGGAAGCCCATCGCGTCGAGGCGGCACACCAGCTCGCGCCGCTCGGGAGCGGCACGAAGATCGGCATGCACGTGAGCGGCGGTCGCGCCATCAAGCAATGGCCGGAGCAGCGTTTTCGCGACGTCGCGCGGCACCTCGTCGAGCGGCGCGCGGCGGGCGTGGTGCTGACCGGCACACCGGCGGACCGCGCACAGGTCGAGATCGTCCGATCGGCGCTGCCCGCCGGCCGCGTCATCGATTTGTGCGGCAACGCCGATCTGCTTGCATCGGCAGCCGTCATCGAGCAACTCGACCTGTTCGTTACCGGCGACACCGGTCCGATGCACCTCGCCAATGCCGTCGGGACGCCGGTGGTCGCGATCTTCGGACCGTCAGACCCGGCGCGGTACGGTCCGCGCGGTTCCCGTGACGTCGTCGTCCGCATCGACTTGCCGTGCAGCCCGTGCAACCGCATCCGGATTCCTCCGGCGCGATGCGTCGGCCACACGCCGGACTGCCTGGCCGGAATCGAGGTCGCGCGGGTGCTCGCTGCCATCGACGAAGTCCTCAACGTCGAGGCGGCCGGATGATCACGCTGGACGTTCAGTCGACCGCGGGATGGAACCGTGTCGACCTCCGCTCCTGCCTCGACCACCAGCGCGCGGAACGCGCCCATGACGACGCCTACGCGTGGATCAAGGCGGTGCGTCACATGCGCGTCGACGGGATGCCGTTTCGCGAGCGGTTCACGCTGCGCGGCGACTCGCTGTGGTGGTTCGCCGAGCTCTTCGTCCACAAGCAACAGGCGATCGTCAACGCGGTGCGGACCATTGCCGCGTTCAACTCGCTCGTCGAACGCGAACGCCCGCTCGCCGTGCGCTACGTATCGGGCCAGCATCCCGGCGTCCTCGCAGCAGCGGCGGCGGCGCGTCACATTCCTTACAGCGGACCCGCCTGGCCACGCTCGTCGGCGTGGCAACTCCTGCGGATGGACGCGCGCGCCGCGGCGCTTGCCGGCAGCGCACGCCTGTCGAGAGTCCGCGCGGCGACGCCCACTGCGTCCCGCGCGAAAGTTGCCGCGTTCGTCCACACCGCCTTCTGGCGCGGCGGCGGCGCGGACGGCGGCGCCGAGTCGTACATCGGACCGGTGCTGCGCGCCCTCGAAGCGCGGCTGCCGGCGGCGGACGTCCGTTATGTGGGGATTGGCGCGCGGACAAACTTTCGTTCGCGGCGCTGGTGGGATTCGATCGTCGCGCGCGGCGAGACCGCTGTCGTACCGATCGAACGCTATGCTCCGGCACCGGCGCTGCGCGACTCGGCCCGCATCTATCGGGAACGGCATCAGGTCCGCCGCAGTCTGTGGAACAGCCCCGACCTGCGCGCGCACGCCGTCATCCAGCGGTGTGACTGCTGGCCGCTGGTCAGGGAACAGCTGGCCGGCATCGCCCTCCTCCAGTTCACGTGGTCGGCCCGTGCCATGGATGAAGCCGCGGCCGCGCTCGCGGCGATTGAGCCCGACGTAGCGGTCACCTACGCGGAGGCCGGTGGGTGGGGGCGGGCGCTCGCGCTCGAATGCCGCCGCAGCGGCGTGCCCCTTGCCGGGTTGCAGCATGGCTTCATCTATCGGCACTGGCTGAATTACCGTCACGAGACCGACGAAACGCTCGCTGCGCCCGGTAACCCGGCGGATCGCGGCTTCCCGTTCCCTGCCGCGACATTGCTCTTCGATCGACAGGCCGCGCGGCACTTGCTCGACGCGGGGAGCTTTCCTGCAGACACGCTTGCCGTCACCGGCAGCCCGCGCCTCGACGAGCTCATCGCGGCCGTGCGCGCATTGACCCCAACTGACGCCGAGCGGGTGCGTCGGGCGGCGGGCGGTGGTGACTCGCGGTTGCTGGTGCTGTTCGCCGGCAAAGAACGTGAGGCGCGTCCGTTCCTGCCGGCGCTGATCGAGGCGGTTCGCGGGATGCCCGACATGCAGCTCGTCATCAAGCCGCATCCGGCGGAAACAGCGGACGTCTACGCTGCGGCCGTTGCCGGAGTGGAGAACGTCCGGGTCGTCGACTCGGGAGCGGCGCTGGCTGATCTGCTCGCCGTGGCGCGAGCCGTCGTCACCGTCAATTCGACCGTTGCGATCGACGCCCTGGCGCTCGGCGTCCCATCCGTGGTCATCGGGCTCCCCAACAACCTCACCCCCTTCGTCGAAGCAGGACTGATGGCCGGCGCAGGAACCGCGGCCGAGATCCGGGAGGGGCTCGTCAAGGTGCTGTATAATCAAGAGTTCCGCAGCACTATACAGGCGGGCTCAGTACGTACGGCCTATAATGACGGTCAGGCCGCCGGGCGCTCCGCCGAGGCGATTCTCGCCTTGTCTCCGACGAAAACGACTTAGAGAACCAATCAACGATGCGTGTGTTGATCACCGGCGGCGCAGGATTCGTAGGGTCGCACCTGGCCGAGGACCTCCTCGGCCGCGGCGACGAAGTGTATGTGCTGGACGACCTCTCGACGGGGTCGATCGACAACATCGCGCATCTGAAATCCAACCCGAAATTCCATTACACGATTGACACCGTCACCAACGAACCCCTGCTGGCCGAGATGGTCGACCGGTGCGACACGGTCGTCCACCTGGCCGCGGCGGTCGGCGTCAAGTTGATCGTCGAGTCCCCTGTGCGCACGATCGAAACCAACGTGCACGGCACCGAAGTCGTGCTCAAGGTCGCCAACAAGAAGAAGAAGCTGGTGCTCATCGCGTCGACCTCCGAGGTCTACGGCAAGAGCGCGAAGGTGCCTTTCAGCGAAGACGACGACCTGGTGCTCGGGCCGACCTCCAAACACCGCTGGGCCTACGCCTGCAGCAAGATGATCGACGAGTTTCTCGCGCTCGCCTATTGGAAGGAGCGCAAGCTTCCCGTCATCGTCGTGCGGCTCTTCAACACCGTCGGACCGCGGCAGACCGGGCAGTACGGGATGGTCGTGCCGAACTTCGTTCGCCAGGCGATGACCAACGTGCCGATTACCGTGTTCGGCGACGGCACCCAGTCGCGCAGTTTCACTTACGTCGGCGATGTCGTCCGCGCCATGGTCGCGCTGATCAACGAGCCGCGCGCGATCGGCCAGGTGTTCAACATCGGCAACGGCAACGAGATCACGATCAGGGATCTGGCGCTGCGCATCAAGCAGATGACCGGCAGCACCTCCGAGATCGTGACCATTCCGTACGACCAGGCCTACGAGGCGGGTTTCGAAGACATGCCGCGGCGCGTGCCAGACATCTCGAAGATCCGCGCGCTCGTCGGCTACGAGCCGACCGTCGAGCTCGACGAAATCCTGACGCGCATCGTCACGTCGCTGCAGCCGTCATGAAGATCAAGGCCACGGCGCGGCACGCCGCAGAATCGCTGCTCCGCAGCCAGGCGAAGCCGATTCGCAGCCTGTTGCTCGCAACGGGCCGCGATCGCTCGCCCATCCTGCCCGAGATCGTCCAGATCGAGAGCACCAATATCTGTAATGCCAAGTGTGTGTTCTGCCCGCGCGACGACATGCACCGCCGCCAGGGCGTGATGAGCGTCGCGCTCTTCAAGAAGATTGTCGACGAGTGCGCCGCGCTCGGCATCACACACGTGCGCATGCACAATTACGGCGAGGCGTTCCTCGATCGGCATCTGACCGACAAGGTGCGGTACGCCAAGCAGCAGGGGATCAAGGAAGTCGGCATGATCAGCAACGGCTCGCTGATTACGGAGAAGATCGCCCGCGGCATTGTCGAGGCCGGTCTGGACGCCATCAACATCAGCGTCGATGCCGGCGGCAAGGAAGTGTTCGAGCAGACGCGAGTGGGCCTGAATTACGACAAGGTCATCGCCAACATCGAACGGCTGGTCCGTATCCGAACCGAGCTCGACAAGCGGCATCCCAAGCTGATTCTGTCGTTCGTGCGCCAGAACAACTCCGCGGACGAGCAGGCATTCATCGAACACTGGCGCAACGTCGCGGACAAGATCCACATCACCGAGCTGCACAACTGGGCCGGCACGCTGAATCACGAATCAGACGTCAACTACCCGTGCTATCGGCCGTGGCTGACCTTCACCGTCCTGTGGGATGGACGGGTATCGCTCTGTTGTGCCGATTTCGACGGCAAGACCGTGCTCGGCGACCTGAACACCCAGACAATCGCGGACATCTGGAACGACGAGCCCTACCGTGCCGTGCGGCGCCAGCATCTGGAGAGTGGCGGTCCCGACGTGTGCCGCGGCTGCGATCTCCCGCGCAAGGACTCGCCCCTGTGGATCACCAAACTGGCCTGAGACCGGCCCCGCCATCACGCCGTCTTAACAGGCGTATACTCCGGACAGGTAATCCTATGAAAAATAAGCTCTTCCTTGGCGCGATGGTGGCTGCCATGGCCCTCGGCCTGCCGCTCCTGCCGGTCTCGGCACAGTCGGCTTTCGCGGGTGAATTGAAGCTGACGATGCAGGGCGGCCGGGTGACGATCCTCGCCGACCGCGTGCCGCTCCGGCAGATTCTTCAGGAATGGGCGCGGGTTGGACAGACGACGATCATCAACGCCGACAAGATGACCGGCCCGGCGATCACGCTGCAGCTCGTCGATGCCTCCGAGCGCGATGCGCTCGACATTCTCCTGCGCTCGGCAAGCGGATACATTGCCGCGCCCCGGCCGGTTCCGGTCACGAACGCGGCCTTCTACGATCGCGTCACCATCATGGCGACGAGCCGTGCGCCGGCCTCCACGAACGCGCAGGCGGCGCCGCCGCCGTTCCAGCGTCCGCCCACACCGATGGACGACAACGACGAGCCGATCAACGTCAACTCGCCCAACCAGATCAATCCGACCCAGGTCAACCCGGCGTTCGGCATCTTCCCGGGGATGCTGGGGCAGCCCGGTCAGGCGCAGATCATGACGCAACCTAATGGGGCGCCGATCATGACGCAGCCCGGTCAGCCGTTGCCGACCGGCACGCAAGGTTCGCCGCTGACACTGCCGCGTCCCGGCGCAGTCCCGCAGCCGGCACAGCCGCCCGTGAACATGATCAATCCTTACCAGACGCCGGTCGTCGGGCGTCCCTCACTCAAGCCGGGCGGCGGCGGTGAACCGGAAGCCGACTAGACGCCTTCGCGGTTTTCGCCTGGCCGGGCCCGGGGTGTTTTCCGCACATCGGATCTGAACGCCTAGTACAATCCCGTCCGATGCCCAACCCCGACCTGGTCCGCACCGGTGAATACGCGGCGCGCGGGGATTACCATCGGACGCCCGATCCCTCCTGGAACTACTACCCGACCTACATCGCGAAGCTCGCAGCCGTCCGGCGCTATCTGGACGCGATCCCGCAGGCGTCGCGGGTGCTCGATGCGGGATGCGGCGAAGGCGTCCTGGTCGATGAGTACGCGGGCAGGCTGGATATCATCGGCGTCGACGCGAACTACTCGTCGGCGCGCGTGACGCACGGCTCGGTCACTGCCCTTCCTTTTCCAGACGCCTCATTCGATCGGGCGCTCTGCCTCGATGTGCTCGAGCACCTCGCGTACGAGGAACAGCCGCGCGCGCTGGCGGAAATCTTTCGCGTGCTGAAGCCGGAAGGTGAAGTGCTGGTGTCGGTGCCGAACCTGGCGCACCTGCAGTCGCGCATCCAGTTCCTGCTGCGCGGACGATTGATCCGCACCGCATCCGAGTACAAGCATCCCGGGGATCGGCCCGTCAGGGAATATCTTCAGCTCGCGCGCCGGGCCGGCTTCTCGCTGACGTCACGGCGCGGAATCTTCCCGACCGTTCCGGTGCTCACGCATTTCGTGCGCCGCTATCCGCAGGCGCTGGCGCCCGTCCATCACGCGCTCACGCGGCTGCTCCCCATCCCGGGCTGGTGCTTCCTGAACCTGCTCACCTTCCGCAAGCCGTAGTGTTCCTGAAGATCCGCGAGCTCTCGAAGAACGTCACCATCTACGGCCTCGGCGACGTCGTCGTCTCGATCGTCAACTTCCTCCTCCTCAGCGTCTACGTCACCTACTTCAGCGCCGAAGCGTACGGCGTAATCGGAGTCCTGGGTGCGATGGAAGTCGTCGCGAAGATCGTCTTCCGCTTCGGGCTCGACGGCTCCTTCATGCGCTTCTTCTACGAGTGCAAGGACGACGACAGCAGGCGGCGGCTGGCCAGCACGATTTTCTTCTTCCTCCTCGCCTTGAACGGCATCGTCGTCGGCGCGCTGCTCGCCGCGGCGCCGCGTCTGGCGGAAAGCTTCCTCGGCAGCCGCGCCTACACGGCGCCGCTGCGGTGGATGCTGCTGAACACGTTCGCGATCGGCTTCACGTTCATTCCATTTCACGTGCTGCGTATCGAGCGCCGGATCGTGACGTTCAGTCTCATGACGCTCGCCCGCGCCGTCCTGACGGTCCTCGTGCGCCTCGTCCTGGTCGTGCAGCTGCACATGGGCATCACCGGTCTCTACCTCGCCGACGTGATCGTCACGATCGCGATCATGGCGTCGCTGGTGCGGTGGTTCGCGCCGCTGATCCGCTCGATGTTCTCCGCGACCGTCCTGCGCGAGGCGCTGGCGTTCGGCCTGCCGCGCCTGCCTCATGCAGCGGCGCAGCAGGTCATCGCCATCGGCGACAAGTTCATCCTCGCGATGTACGCCACGCTCGAAACCCTGGGCATCTATTCAATGGCGGTGTCGTTCGGGCTGACACAGAAGCTGTTCCTCAGCGCATTTGAATCCGCATGGGCGCCGTTCTACTACGCCACCATTCGCGAGCCCGATGCAACGCAGGTTTTTCGCGCCGTCACCACCTACGGGATCGCGGTTCTCGCGCTGCTCACCGCGGGCCTGTCGGCCGTGGGTCGCTACGCCGCGGAAGCGATGACGCACGGGCGCATGCTCGCGCCGGACGATGCACGCTGGAACGACGTGGAGACCGTCATCACGTGGACGGCCATCGGCGTCTTCCTGCAAGGGGTCTACCTGCTCACGTCGATCGGCCTGAATATCACCAAGCGCACCCAGTACTATCCGGTCGCGACGATCACGGCGGCAGCGACCAACATCGTCCTCAACTTCCTGCTCATCCCGCGCTATGGGATCGTCGGCGCCGCGTGGGCGAACGGTGCGGCCTATGCCGTCCAGGCCGCGCTGGGCTACTCGTTTTCGCAACGCTTCTACCCGATCCCCTACGAATGGGGGCGGATCGGCCGCGCGTGTCTCGCGGCCGGCATCGCGTATGTGACGGCGCGCCTGCTGCCAGACATCGGCCTCGCGGTGGATCCACGGTCCACCCTGGCGGCGGTGCCGAATTTCCTGGTCCGCGGCGTGACCGTCGTGGCGGTGTTTGCCGGGTTGCTCGGGGCGACCGGGTTCTTCCACGCGGACGAGCTGAAGCGCCTACGGAGCTTGCGCCGGGGACGCGGCAAGGCTGTGGCTGTCGGGCGATCGCCCGACAGCACAGAGATGGCCGGCGAAATCGTCGCGGCCGACCTGGGCGGGCCGGAGTAGGGAAGCGTGGCGTTCGGCTCTTCGAAACGGTACAATAATGAGGCTCAGATAGCGCCGACGCCCCAAGGCTGAGCTTTTTCCTGCACAGAGTGATGCCCGGATGATGGCGTGGCAGCGTCGCGCGCGGGCGTGGAGATCCGGCAGATGATGGTCTCGGTTCGTAAACTGCGCGAGCGCCTGAAGGCGACAGCTCGTTCGCTGCCGGTGGCCCGGCACGCGTGGGCGCGCTACCGGCGCCGGCGTTACGAAAGCCGGATCAAGCATTTCATCACCGAGGGGTCGGGACGCGCCGATCGGCTGCCGATGGGCGCCGTCTACGAAGCGACCATGCGGTGCAATTTGCACTGCGAGTTCTGTTACGTTGGCGACCTGCTCAACCTCGAAGGCGAGTGGCGGCAGGAGCTGAGCCTCGAGGCGTTGAAGAAGGCCTTCCCGGACCAGAAGGACTTCCAGATCAATCTGACCGGCGGCGAGATCTTCATGCGCAAGGACATCATGTCCGTGCTGGAGCTGTTTCGCGACAAGGGCTACGCCGCCGGCTATTTGACGACCAATGGCACGATCATCACGGAGGAGCGGGCGGACGCCCTCGCCGACCTCGCGGCCAGCGGCTTCCTCAAGCACATCAGCGTCTCGGTCGACGGCCCGAAGGACCTGCATGACGCGGCTCGCGGCCTCAAGGGGACGTTCGAGCGGACCACCGAAGGCCTGCGGCGGCTGCAGAGCGCGGCGCGGCGGAAAGGTGCGCCGCTCCGCATCGGCATCAATACGACTGTCGCTCATGAAAGCCTCGACGCCCTCGACCGCATGGTGGAGGTCGCCGAGGAACTTGGCGTCGACGCCATCGGCCTGAACCACCTGATGTTCAGCACGCCGGAGGAAGTCGCCGAGACGGTAAAGATCGTCGGTGCGAAGGACGCCTCCGCGATCGCGACTTTCGTGACGCCGGATCCGGGTCTCGACGTCGCGATGGTCCGCCGCAAGGTCATGGCGCTCGAGCAGAAATGCAAGGAGCGCAACATCCTGTTCGACTACCGGCCGAAGGTGCACAGCCAGTTGATCGACAGCTACTACACGCCGGGCACGAAGCTGGACGGCCGCTGCCTGTATCCGTTCCTGCACGCGCGCGTCTCGTTCTCGGGCAAGGTGTTCTTCTGCCCGTTCATCCGCATCGAGGTCGGCGACCTCACCGAGTCGTCACTCGAAGAGGTCTGGAACGGCGAGCGCTACGTCGAGCTGCGCCGCCGGCTGCTCGAACACGGCATCTTCCCGGTCTGCCGCCGTTGCTGCAAAGTGGAGCTGTCGCCGGTGCCGGCCGTGGCGACGGCTGACCTTCCGCGCCGCCGCGCCATTCCCGTCACGGTCGTGCACACGTGATCGGCCGCAAGACGCTGCTCGTCAATCCGCCGCTCGTCAACGGCGTGGCGTTCACCCGCCAGGGGCGCTGCCAGGAGCGCGAAGAGGTGCTCGGCACGACGAAGCCGCCCTACACGCTGGCGCTGCTGGCGTCACTGCTGCGCGATGCGGGCTGCGAGGTTCGCCTGGTCGACCTGACGGCGGAGCGGCGTACCGTCGAGGACCTGATCGGCCGCCTCGACCGCGAGGGCTTCACGCCCACGCTGATTCTGTTTCCCAGCACGACGCCGACGCTCGACGTCGACGTCGCCGAGCTTGCCAAACTGAAAGCGCACTTCGGCGCGCCGCTCTTCTGCTTCGGACCGCATGCCTCGACGACACCGGCGGCGTCGATGCTGCGGGCGCCGGACGTGGACGGGATGTTCGTCGGTGAGCCTGAGGATGCGGCGCTGCAACTAGCGCAGCTCGACAGCCGCGAACGGCTTTCGACGATTCCGAGCCTGACCTGGCGGCGTGCCGGCAGCATCGTCCCGCACACCGCGCAAGGGCAGTACAGCGGCTTCGCGGCGATGCCGTATCCCGCGTGGGATCTGGTGCCGCTGGCGTCCTACTCGTTGCCGCTCGTCAACCGCTCATACGTTATCGTCGAGACCAGCCGCGGCTGCCCGTATTCCTGCGACTTCTGCGTCGCGCCGATCCACCAGGGTCACAAATTCCGCGAGCGGAGCCCCAAGGCGCTGGTCGATGAAATCGAGCGCAGCTACCGCGACTTCGGCGTCGACTTCTTCTACCTGTGGGGCGACACCGTCACCTTGAACGTGAAGACGTTCACGGCGTTCTGCGACGAGCTGATTGCGCGGCAGCTGCCAATCCAGTGGTTCGGGAACGCGCGCGCCGACAACCTCACGGATCCCGCGTTCGTGCACCGCCTGCGCAAGGCCGGCTGCTGGATGCTGGCGATGGGCATCGAGACCGAGTCCGAAGAAATCCGCAAGGACATGGTCAAGAAGCTGGAGCGGGTGAAGATCCAGTCGGCGCTGAACAACATGCGCGACGCCGGGATCCGCTCGTTCGCGTTCTTCATCCTGGGATATCCCGGCGAGACGCTCGCGACCATCGAGCACACCATCGAGTACGCGATCGAGCTGAACCCCGACTTCGCGAACTTCTATCCGGCGGTCCCGTACCCCGGCACGGCCCTCTACGACAAGGTCGTCCGGGACGGCATGCTCGTGGAGGAGGACTGGGCCCGGATGGAGTACTCGTACTACCTGTTGAAGGGCAACGGTCTGGACGAGCACGTCGTGATGGACGCGATCAATCGCGCCAAGCGGCGCTTCTTCATGCGTCCCGCATACCTCGCGGCCCGCCTGGGGGACGTGATGAAGCTCGCGGTGACGAAGCCGGCGATTTTCCGGCAGATCGCGACGCGCACGATTTTTGGCGCCAAGGTACCGAACCCGCCGCGCGTCCAGCCATCGGCCGTTCGCACGGCGCGGCTGTGACGCCGGACCCTTATTCCGGCGCCAGCGGCGGCACCGCGCGATGCTGCGGTTGGGGCAGGCGGCGCGCTCTGCGATAGGCGTGCAGGTCCCGTAACTGCTGCAGGTAGCCGGTCGCCTCCTTCAGGTTCATCTTGCTCTCGCCGACGGTGCGTCCCTTGAAGACGTAGGGCACCTCGACGACCAGGCGGGGCTCAGTCCTGATCAGCAGCTCGAGGCAGATCTTGAAGCCGCCGGCGGAGATCGTCACACCGCGTGCTCGATCGCGGCGAATGAGGAAAAATCCCGACGTCGCATCCTTGACCGGTGTCAGTCCCCACGCCATCAGGCAGGCGAACTTCGACATCACGACGCGCGACATCTCCCAGTTGGCCGTGCCGCCGCCAGGGATGTAGCGGCTGCCAATCACCATGTCGGCCTTTTCCTCCTGCATGAGTTTCAGCATCCGCGGCACGAGCGCGGCGGGGTGGCTCAAATCCGCGTCAATGACGCCAACGATCTCTGCCGCCGCGGCGCTGAATCCTTCGATGACCGCGGTGCCGAGACCGAGCTTGCCGGCGCGATGGACGACGCGGATTGGCCATTCGAGTGCCAGGCGGTCGGCGACCTCACCGGTGCCGTCCGGCGAGTTGTCGTCGACGATCACCAGTTCGCCCGCGATGCCGGCGCTGTCGTAGGCGGCAAAGATCGCGCGCACGAGCTCGGGCAGCCGGTCGCGTTCGTTATAGGTGGGGACCACGAGGGCGAGCGTGGGCGCTGTCGCTATGCGCGCTGGCAAGGAATGGGCTCCGCAGCACTATAATTCAAGCGGTTCGGCTCGCCTATTTTCCTGATGTCCAGACGACTCCTCCTCGCGCTTGTCGGCGCGCTGCTGCTGGTGCGCCTGCCCTCGCTCGTGCAGCCGATGGGACCGGACCAGGGACTCTACGCCTACGTCGGCGAGCGGATCCTCCACGGTGAGCTCGCCTACCGCGACGCCTGGGATCAGAAGCCGCCCGGCATTCACTATCTGTATGCGGCATTGCGGGGGATTTCCTCGCGCGACGCGGTCGTTCCGGCGGCGGACCTGCTGGCCGCGGGGCTCGTCGCCGCGCTGTTGTGGCGGCTCGGCGCCCGCGTGGGCGGTCCCATGGCCGGCGGCCTGTCGGCGGCGTTGTTCCTGCTGCTCTCGGATCCCGGTTTCGCGCGATACGGGGGCGTCCGGGTGCGCGCCCAGTGCGAGACGTTCATTGCGTTGGCCGTGACGGCGGCGCTCGCGCTGGTCGTCAATCGCGGTGAGCACGATCCGCACAGCGACCGCAACGATGTCCGCGCCCGCCGGCTGGCGCTGCTGGCGGCGGGGCTGTTGATTGGCGCCGCCTTCAGCCTGAAGTACAACGCGGGCGTGTACGGCACGGTCGTGCTGATCGCAATCGCGATGACCGCCACGCTCACGATCGCCGATGGGATGCGGATCGTCGCGGCTGGGCTCGTCCTCCCGTCGATCCTGCTGCTCGTTTTCTGGCACGGGGGCGCGCTCGACGATCTCTATCAGGCGACGATTGCCTACAACCTGCAGTACTCGGGTGAGACGTACGCGACCCGGTGGGACATGCTGTCCTACTTGATCCAATTCCCCTTGCGGCACGCCCGGGTGGATCCACTGTGGTTCGCCGGCGGGCTCGGCTGCATTGCTCTGGCGATCGGCGGAGTGCGGCAACGGATTCTCTGGCTTCCGGTCGCCTGGGTCGGGACTGCGTGCGTCTCGATTGCCATCAACGGCAGCCGCGAGCTGCCGCAATATTTTCTCCAGGCGGCGCCCGCGCTCGCGCTGGCTGCGGGCGTCGCCGCAGCGACGACGCTGCCACGACTGCCGATCGGCGCCCGCATCGCGACGGTGCTTCTCGTGTGCTACGCGACCTGGCGAGTCGGCGACGATCCGTTTCCGCAGAAACTGGCACGGACGGTGTGGCACGACACCCAGTACGCGCTCGGACGGACGGACCTGCGCACGCACCTCTCGAGATACGGCGGCGCGCGCGGTGTCGAGAAATACTCGGCGACGCAGAACCGCGATCTCGGGGAGTTCCTCAAGACCCGAACGCGTCCCGGCGAGACGGTTTACGTGTTCGGCTTTTCACCGGGTTCGTACGTCTACAGCGAACGGCCAAGCGCGTCACGGTTCTTCTGGAGCCGGCCGGTCATTCTCGATTTTCATCGCGAGGATCCGCGCTACGGTGTGGCGGGGCTTCGCGCCGACCTCGAGCGCAGTCAACCCGCCTATGTCGTCCTCCAGTTGCACGACTGGTGGCCCGACGTGCAGGATTCCGCGCCGTTCTTCCTGTCGCGGCCGCCGCTCGCCGACTGGCTGCGCGCGTCGTATCACCAGATCCCGGTGGTTGACGGATTCGACGGCTGGGAGCGAAACGGCCGATGACCACTCGCCGCTTCTGGGCCTGTTTGACGGCCATCCTGCTGCTTGCGCTGTTGTTGCGAACACTGTTTCCCTCGGCCGATCCGCCGTGGCGCTCGACCGTGGGCATCGTCTGGCACGATGAGGGCGCGTGGGTCCACAACGCGCGGAACAAGGCGCTGTTCGGCGGATGGCGGCAGGATGCGTGGAACCCGGTGTTCATCGCGCCGGTCTTCACCGCGCTCGAGTACGCGTCGTTTTCCGCATTCGGCGTCGGGGTTCGACAGGCGCGCCTGGTGAGCGAGCTCGCCGGACTGATGTCGGTCCTGCTGCTCGCGCTCGGGGTGCGGCGCATTGCCGGCGCGCGCGCGGGTGTGTTCGCCGCAGCGCTGCTCGCGACCGACTACGTCTACGTGATGTACAACCGCGCCGCCATCATGGAAGCGCTGATGGCGTCTCTGATCGTCGCCTCCTGGTACTTCTCCACCCGTGCCGAGCGGGACCCGCGCTGGGGTGCCCTCGCCGGAGTGATGGCCACCCTCGCCTTCTTCACCAAGGCGGCGGCCGCTTTCTACGTCGGCGCCCTGGGACTCGCCATGGTGTGGCACCTGCTCGACCGGCGGACCGGGCCGGACTCTGTGCGTCCGCAGGCCGGCCGCATCGCAATCGCGATGTGGACGCTTGGCGGTCTCGCCGCGGCGTTCATGATCGTCGCCGCAGCTTTCGTCGTCCCACACTGGACCGACTACCAGTTCTACAACTGGCAGGTGTCGGTGACGCGCAAGCCGTCGTACGACCTGACTTCGATCCTGCAGCGCGTGACGTGGTTCCCGATCCTGCACGACACCTTCAGCCGCCTGTGGCCGGTGCTCGTCCTGGCGACACTCGGCGCGTGGGGGATCGTGGTGCGCTGGCGCCGCGCGATGGACGGAGAGCGATTGCTGCTGCTGTGGGTCGCCGTCGGCTCGCTGGAGCTGCTCGTTCACGATGTCGGGAACGAGCGGCGTTTCGTATTCCTGATCCCGGCGCTCGTGGCGCTCGCGGCGCTGGTGCTGACCCGCGGCACGCTCCTCCCCGCCGACGCAGGGTCGATTCCGCGTCGCGCGGTTCTGATTTGCGCACCCGTCCTGCTCTACTCCACCTACGTGCTCGCCGGGCCCGTCGCGCGGTTGCCGTTTCTCGACGACGTGCGCGCGCACGTCCTTCGGCATGCGGTGCGTGTGGCGGCGGGGATGGCGGTCCTCGCGAGCGCGCTGCTCATCGTCGCGTGGCCTCGCGTCGCGTCCCGTACGACAAGGTCGGCGTGGCCGCCACGGCTGGTCGACGTCGCGGTAGTACTGTTCACCGCCTGGAACCTTGGCCAGTTCGCCGACTGGGCCCGGCAGAGAACATACGAAAACGAGCAGGCGTCGCAGGCGATTGGACGGGCCCTGCCGCCTGGCACGCTCGTCCAGGGCAAGCTGGCCAACGGGCTGGCGCTCGAGAACCGGATCCGTCCGATCTTCATCGGCCACCAGTTCGGCAACTACGCCGACCGGAAAGAGCGCGACGATGTGCGGTATATTTTGACGTATACGGATCCGGAGATCGGCCACGAGGGAGATCAGATAGTGGATGTGCTGGCCGCGTATCCGGGCTGGCGCATCATCATGACTTTCGACGTCGCGGAAACACCCTCCGGCCACGACAAGGCTGCCCTGATCGAAAAGCGTGCGCGTCATTGACGAGCGCGCCATCAAGGCGCACGCCGATCTGCGATTTCGTTCCGAATACGACTATGCGCTGTTCGAGTACTACCGGAGCGCGAAGGTCATCGCGTTCCTCGAGCGCTCGGGTGTGCCGGTGCGCGGCCGCATCCTCGACGCCGGGTGCGGAGGCGGCGGCATGCCGCTGTCGCTCGCTGAAGAAGCCGGTCCGGTCATCGGCATCGACCCCTGCAACCGCTTCGGCGACGCGGCAGTGCGGCTCGCCCGCGAGCAGGGGCGCCGCGGACTGCACTTCGCGCTCGCTGACGGCATGGCGCTCCCGTTCGCGAACGGTGTGTTCGACCTGGTACTCTCCCACGCGGTCATCGAGCACGTCGCCGACGCACCGAAGTACCTGCGTGAGTGCGCCCGGGTGCTGCGGCCGGGCGGACGCATGTACCTGTCGACGGCCCCGTACTTGTCGTTTGCCGGCGCGCATCTGCCACGCCTGAAGGTCCCCGTGCCGCTTCACCTGCTGATCGGCCGGAAGCTGTCGTTTGGCACGTTCCGCTTCCTCGCCCGCCATGCCGAATGGACGTTGCGCGAAAAGGCGGACGAGAATTCCTTCATCAAGATCGCGCGAAA